>CATJUP010000101.1 GCA_949743655.1 uncultured Eubacteriales bacterium | reverse complement strand
CTTCCTTTCTTGAAAGAAAGGAAGCGAAAGAACTTTAACTTTTAACCATTGTACGCAAGATTTATTGGCAGAGCTATTTTAATATTTACGATAAAAATACATATCTTTTTCATTCTTGAAATATAAAGAAGCGAAAGAGCTTTAAATGAAAACTTTGTTTCGTTAAAGCTCTTTGTTTTCTGTTAAAGTTTAAGAGTGAAACTACTCAATATAGAAAATAAAATTAAAAATATTTGCTCATAATTTCAAACGCTCTTTTAGCTTTAATCTCAAAATTATCATCAGTGTGGTCAGGCTCAAGGGTTACAGAAATATTATAATTTCCTTTTTTTAGTATTCTTGATATTTTATCAAGTTCGTTAGCGTTTGTTTCATCAACAAATGGACGAGCTCTATTTTCTGTACAGCCGCTTATATGAATATCTTTGCAATAAGGTAAAAATTTTATAAAACTTTCAAATTCCTCCTCATTTAATTTGGCGTGATAAAAATCAATTATCATACTTACATTTTCCATTTTAACACTTGACATAAGTTCATAAGCCAATGGAACATAAGTAACAAAATCACAGCAGTATTTATTTAATCCCTCAACAAGTACGTTAATTCCGTATTTTTGTGCCTCAACAGCCGTTATTGTTATAAACTCTTTACCTTGAGCGTTGGCTTTACTTATGTCATAGTCTTTTGGAAGTCTTCTTGCTGCTGGCGCGCCTATACCTATATTTTTTATTCCCAATTTAGAGGCGCGAGCACATAATAGTTTTGCGTACGACTCAGCTTTTTTTGGGTCAAAATTATCTCCCACTATTGGCACATCATCTTTGCAGTAAGAATTGTAGCCTATTACAGGTATTTTTAAATTTTTTACTCTTTGGCAAAGCGCTTCAAAATCGCTTTCACTCATGGCGGCTATTTCAAACCCTGGAAGAACTACATAATCAAACCCTGCCTTTTCGGCTTTTTCTATATTTTTTGAAAATACGCATAATCCTTTAAGCATATAGTTTATTCTCCTTTAAGCATGTCTAATATTTGTAAATTCCGAAATTTCTCTGTTTATAGTCACTAAATCGTTGATATTTAAACTGTGTATTGATGTGTGACCAGTTATTCGTGCAAACGTTTTTAGTTCTTTTAATGTAACATTTAAGTAATTAGCCACTCTTTGGGCAGATTGTTCTATTTTTAACCTTTCTCTTAATTTTGGGTCTTGAGTGGCTATACCAACAGGGCAATTACCAGTGCCGCAAATTCTGTACTGCTGACAAGCCGCAGCTATTAATGCCGCACTTGCTACAGCCACAGCGTCAGCACCCATAGCTAATGCTTTAGCCACATCTGAAGACACGCGCAAGCCGCCAGTAATTACAAGTGATATGTCTGAATTTATAGAGTTGATATATTTTCTTGCTCTATACAATGCGTATATTGTTGGTAATGTTGTAGCCTCACGCAGAAAAAATGGGCTTGAGCCTGTAGCTCCTCCTCTTCCATCTATTGTTATAAAATCAGGCTCGGCATAAACACAATATTCCAAATCACTTTCAATTCGTCCGGCGGCTATTTTAATGCCTATAGGTCTGCCGTTAGAACGGTCTCTAAGCATTGTTACCATGTCTTTTAAATCCTCTTTAGATTTAATTTCGGCAAATTTGCTTGGACTTTGAATGTCCTCGCCGATTTTTTTGCCACGGATTTTAGCTATTTCTTCTGTGACTTTTTCGGCAGGCAAATGTCCACCCATACCAGGCTTTGTACCTTGACCTATTTTTATTTCAATAGCGTCTGATTTTTGTAAATTTTCGTCAGTAACACTATATTTGTTTGGTATATACTCAAATATATATTTATAAGCCGCTTCTCTTTCCTCTAACAAAATTCCGCCCTCACCACTGCACATAGCTGTTTTAGCCATAGCCGAGCCTTTAGCTAAAGCTATTTTGGTCTCTTTTGACAAAGCACCAAAAGACATATGGGATATATATACAGGGTTTTGTAAAATCATAGGTTTTTTGGCGTTTTTGCCTATAACTGTTGTTGTTAAAACAGGCTCGTTGTCATCAAGAGGCGGAGGATTTAACTGTGCGCCCAATATTAAAATATCATCCCAATTTGGCATAGGCATTTTTGTACTCATAGCACCGCTTACGCTTTTTCCAGTTACAGCCATTTGATGTATTTCTTCCATGTAGCGGCATGAGCTGTCAATACGATATGTGTCTTTGTCATAAATCAAATCGTTTGAATTTAAATCAGTGTTCTCAAAATTATTTTCGTCAGTCGCAGCGGCTTTTTCATAACTAAATTTCGTGGCGTCATTGTGGCAAACAGGACATTCGTCCGGCGGTTTGTCTCCTGTATGAACGTATCCGCAGATTGTACAAACAAATTTTTTCATAATTTTGTCGCTCCTTTCTTATTATTGCAAACTATAAAACGTATATTCCTCCTGTATGTCTTCAATAGGAATATTTTTGTTAAGCAAAAGAGATGTTGTTTCAAAATGAATATCTTTAACACGTGACAAATCTTTTTTTCTGTACTTTTCGGGCTCTTTTAAAACATCATAAATGCTTCTCACAACAAAATTATTTGTGTTTGATAGATTTCTAAATTGTGTCCATATTGGTATAAATGATATTTTGCTTATTTGTGCTGTTTTGTTTGTTTTAACAAAATGTATGTTTAATATTATACTGGCGTTTCTTGGCGGTGTTGTTTGAGATGATATGAAATTACCCATAGAATACATTATATAACCCGTTTTTATACTTCCGTCAGAAAGAGTTATTTCTCTCATCTCCATTGGCTGTAAAACATGTGGATGACTAGCTACAATTATGTCTGCACCAGCGTTAAACATTATATCAGCCCAATTTTTTTGGCTATCGTTTGGCTGTGTTTGATATTCTGTGCCCATATGAGGCATAACAATTATAAAATCCGGTTTAAGTTCTTTTGCTTTTTTAATATCATTAACAACTTTTTCTTCGTCTAAAATATTAACATTATAACTGTTTTTAAAAGGTATTCCATTTGTGCCATATGTGTAAGATAAAAAAACAAATTTAATACCATTTATATCTGTTATTTCTATTTTTTCATATTCTTCTTGAGAACGGCTTGTGCCGGTATGTTTAATACCTAAACTGTCAAGTACGTCAAGTGTGCGGCAAAGAGCATCTGTACCTTGGTCAACACAATGATTGTTGGCGGTTGTAAAAAAAGAAAAACCGGCATTTTTTGCGGCTAAAGCAAAACTGTCTGGAGTGTTAAAACGCGGATAGTCCTGAGCGCCTATTTCTTCACCTCCTAAAACAGTTTCTAAATTGCCTATTGTGTAATCAGCTGATTCAAAATATTTTTTTATTGCTCCAAAATTGTGGTCAAATTCATATTCTTTTGTTTGGGTGTTATAGCTTTCGTTATATTGATAGCTGTGTACCATTAAGTCGCCTGTAAAATTTATTACAGCTTCAATTTTTTCAGGTTCGGGCTTTTTAATCTCAACAGTACGTTTGGGTGTAGTTGTGATATTATGCTTGTAATAATTCTGTTGGCTTTTTGTTCCGCAGGATGTGAGTATAAAAGAGGCTATAATTAATAATATAATAAAAATATTATAATGTTTTGTATTTTGTTCTTTGAGTCTCATATAAATTATTTCCTTCTGTATCTATAACAACTATTACCGGAAAATCCTCAACATATAGTTTTCTTATAGCCTCAGCCCCCAAATCCTCATAAGCTATTACATCACATTTTTTTATATGGCTTGATATAAGCGCGGCGGCTCCTCCCGTTGCGGCAAAGTATACTGATTTATATTTTTTTATAGCCTCTATAACATCGCTGTTTCTGTCGCCTTTGCCTATCATTCCCGTTTGACCGTTTTTGATTATGAAAGGTGAGTATGCGTCCATACGATAGCTTGTTGTAGGTCCGGCAGAGCCTATAGTATCGCCAGGTTTGGCAGGAGAAGGACCACAGTAATATATTATTGAATTTTCAATATCAAAAGGAAATTTTCCAGTTTTATCATAATCCTCAATCATTCTTTTGTGGGCGGCATCCCGCGCGGTATATATTGTGCCGGTTATTTTAACTATATCGCCAGCTTTTAATTTTTGGGCGTTTTCTTTTGTTAGAGGGGTTGTTATTTTTATATCCATATATTTGTCCTCCGATTTTATTATATCTCACATACAGTGTGTCTTGTAACATGACAGCTTATGTTTACGGCTATTGGCATACAGGCTATATGTGTGGCGTATGTATCTATATTTACGGCTAAAGCGGTTGTGTTTCCGCCAAGCCCTTGAGGTCCTATCCCAGTACGGTTTATTTTTTCTAAAAGCTCAATTTCCATTTGTTTTATGTGCGGTATTTGAGAGTGAGTGCCTACAGGGCGTAAAAGAGCCTTTTTGGCTAAAAGAGCGCTAAGCTCAAAATTACCACCACAGCCAACGCCTATTATCATTGGCGGGCATGGGTTTGGTCCGGCTGTTTCAACTGCGCTTATTATGGCATTTTTAGCGCCTTGTATTCCATCTGACGGTTTAAGCATAAATATTTTGCTCATATTCTCGCTTCCAGCACCTTTTGGGGCTAACTCTATTTTTAATTTATCCCCTTCAACTATGTTATAGTGTATTATGGCAGGGGTATTATCGTTTGTATTTACTCTTATAAATGGGTCTTTTACTATAGATTTTCTAAGATAGTTTTGTGTATATCCCAAACGAATACCCTCGTTTATAGCATCTGTTAAAGAGCCGCCTGTTATGTGTACGTTTTGACCTATTGTTACAAAAACAACTGCCATTCCGGTATCCTGACATATAGGTACATTATCCGTTTTGGCTATATCGGCGTTTTCTATAATTTGGCTGAGCATTTCTTTGCCAATAGGAGATTTCTCAGCTATTTGGGCGTTTTTTAATGAGTTGTATATGTCACTATTTAAAATGCAGTTAGCCGGCGAACACATATTTTTAACTTTAAATATTATCTCACTGACATTAATATCACGCATTGCTTACCTCCATAAAATTTGTTTTTTATATTATAACACTTGAACTTTCTATTTTAAACAATATTTTAATCAAATAGAGTTTTAGGCTATCAAATGTGTATATTTTATAATTTTTAATATTATGTGTTGGATATTTAAAAATTATGTCAAAAATTGTATTATTGTTGCTTTATTAATGCAATTTAGATATAATAAAAGTGTGTAACTTGTATAAAATTAGTGCAACAAGGTGAATGTATTAAATAAAATGTTTATTTTTGAATGCTTTTATATAAATGAAATATATTGAGGTATATTATTTTTTGTTAATGGTGAAATAATTATGGATAAAATATCAATTAATGCTTACGCTAAAATTAATATTACTCTTGATGTCATTAAAAAACGTGATGACGGTTATCATGAGCTTGAGATGATAATGCAGTCTATAGATGTTTATGACGATGTGGAAATTAAAAAAAACAGCGGCGGTATAAATGTATTTTGTGACAGTAAAATACAAAATTTAAATACAGCGTATATCGCCGCTAAAAAAATTATTGATAAATATGATATGTCCTATGGTGTTGATATATATATAAAAAAGCGTGTGCCTATAGCTGCCGGTTTGGCTGGTGGCAGTGCCGATGCCGCTGCTGTTATAAAAGGAATGAGAAAATTATTTTTTCCTCAAATGTCTATATATAATTTTTATGATTTAGCATCATCTATAGGTAAAGATGTTCCTTTTTGTATTAAAAATGGTACGGCGTTTGCTTATGGGCTTGGGGATAAATTGGTTTATACAAACAAATGTCCTCACTTTTATGTTACGCTTGTAAAGCCCGACATATATGTATCAACGGCGGAGGTTTATAAAGCACTTAATATAAATAATATAAAATTAAGACCAGACACAAAAAGAGTTTTAAAAGCAATAGAGGAAAATGACAAAGAAAGTATAGCTAAAGGCACTGTTAATGTACTTGAAACAGTAACAGCAGTAAGAGAGCCTGTTATATATAAAATTAAACAGGCTCTTATAAATAACGGCGCAATATCAAGTGCTATGAGTGGCAGCGGACCATCAGTATACGGTCTTTTTTTGGATAAACAAAAAGCTGATGCCGCTGCTGAGTATATAAAAAGCGAATTTGGATTTAAAGAGGTTTTTTCTACCCAAACGATTAATCCGTGAATGTAATATTGTAAGGAGGGTTTTTAATGGAATATAAGTTTGAGGTAAATAATAACGAGTATCTTCCACTAAGAGAGGTAGTTTTTAATAATCTCAGAAACGCTATATTAAAAGGACAGCTTAAACCGGGAGAAAGACTTTTAGAAAACCAATTAGCCGAAAAATTGGGTGTAAGCCGTACGCCTGTTAGAGAGGCTTTAAGAATGTTAGAACAAGAAAACCTTGTTGAGTTAATTCCAAGGCGAGGCGCACAAGTGCTTGATATAAGCGCCGATGATATAAAAAATATACTTGAGATAAGAAGCGCTCTTGAGGTTTTGAGTATACGCCACGCGTGCCATAATATGAGTGCTGAGGATATAGAGGAGCTTAAAAAATATAACGCCATATTTGAAAAGGCTTTTGAAGAGAAAAATTATGAAGAAGTAGCTACATCAGACGAAAAATTTCATGATGTTTTATTCCGTTCAACTGGAAACTCTAAATTGGTGTCAATAATAAATAATTTGCAAACGCAAGTATATAGATACAGAATGGCGTATCTTGAGGTTTATGAAACAAAAACGGCTGTTATAAATCATCACCGAAATATAATACAGGCTGTTGAAAAACATGATGATGTTATGGGAGCTAATGTTATGGAAGAGCACATAAGTCATCAAACACAGGTTATATTGCAGTCGCTTAAAAGCTAACATTTTTGAAAAAAGTTTGACAGAAATTTAAATTTTAAATCGCACATATGTGCGATTTAAAATTTAATAAAGTGGAGATTTCGGTTAAGTATAAAAGACATAAGAACATAAAAAATAAAGGGGTGGCAAAGTGTATAAAAACAAACGAAGTAAAAATGAAGTAACCGATAATTCCCAAAAACGCAAAGTCGCCCGTGAGAAAAGAAAGAAAATACAAAAGATTAAATTAGCTATATTGGTTTTATTAGTTTTGTTAGCGGCAGTAATTATTATATTTGAAATGTTTTTTGGCAAAAATGCGTATAATGTTGTTGTTGGGAATAATATAGTATGCGTAATTGATAAAACTAAAATTACAGCTGAAGATATATATAATACGGCTCAGGCATCTTTATCAAAAGATATTAACACAAATGTGCGTTTTACAGACGATATAAAATTAGAGCTTATACACGCGCCCTCGTCACAAAAAGTTACTGCTGAATACGCTATTACAAAAGTAAAAGAAAGCGTAAATTATGAGATTGAGGCTGGTATAATAAAAGTAGATAATACTATAGCCGCTATACTTGAAACGTCAACAGAGGCTAACAATCTTTTGGAAAGCATAAAAGGTAAATTTGCGCCAGAAAACGCTGATGTTACAAAATGTTCATTTGAGCAAAAAGTTGAGGTTATTGACGGTTTTGTTAAATCTGATGAGGTACTTACTTTTGAAGAAGCATACAGAAAACTAACTTACACAACAGAAGAAGATGATATATACACTGTTGTTTCAGGTGATGCTCTTTGGTCTGTTGCCAACAAATTTGGTATGGATACAGATGAGCTTAAAGAAATTAACTCAATGACAGATGACGTAATCAAAATTGGTCAAAAACTTAATATAAAGAAACAAGTTCCGTTTTTAACCGTTAAGTATAACGGATAGAACGCTATGGAGGCTTTTAATATGAGTAAAATACTTGTTGTTGATGATGAGAAAAATATTGTTGATATTATAAAATATAATCTCAAAAAAGAAGGCTATGATGTAATAACAGCAAGCGATGGTGAAGACGCTATAAAATTTAATGAGGAGTATAAACCAGACCTTATACTGCTTGATATAATGATGCCAAAATTAGACGGATATGCCGCTTGCAGAAAAATACGAGAAAAATATGATACACCTATAATAATGCTTACAGCAAGAGCCGAGGAAGTGGACAAGGTTTTAGGTTTAGAGCTTGGCGCTGATGACTATGTGACAAAACCTTTTGGCACAAGAGAACTTATGGCGAGAGTAAAAGCCAATTTAAGAAAACGTGGAGGCGCTTTAAGCGACTTGGAAAAAACAGATGACAAAAATGTGCTTTCTTTTGGTCAGCTTACAATAGATACAAATTTGTTTGAGGTAAAAAAAGACAGCAAAACGGTTGATTTAACATTAAGAGAATATGAACTTCTTAAATTTTTGGCATCACAAAAAACACAAGTTTTCTCAAGAGAAACTCTTTTAGAAAAAGTATGGGGATACGAGTATTTTGGAGATGTGCGCACAGTTGACGTTACTGTAAGGCGATTGAGAGAAAAAATAGAGGACGACCCGGGAAAACCGACATATATACTTACAAAACGTGGTGTGGGGTACTATTTTGGCTCATAAGCCGGGGGATTTTATATGATGAGAAGTATTAAGGCCAAATTAATAGCCATGTATCTTGGTCTTGTTATGATAGTTATGATTGTTTGCGGGAGTTTTATACTTATAAGCCTTCAAGATATAGAGCTTAAAAGGGCAGAAACACAGATACGGCTGTACAGTGAGAAAATAAAAGAACAAGTTGTTTTGTCTTATGAAGAAGGCGGTTTTCAAGATGGTCTTTCTCAGTTTACTCAAGGCGGAGGCGATATTGGTCAAATACAAGGCAATATTATAGACACTGACGGAAACACTATAGCATCAACAATAAACTCAAAAGCCGCTTTTTTAGAGGAATACAAAAGCTCTATTGTAGTAAGCGCTTTAGCGGGAAATGAAGCGTTGTCTAAAATAAGATTTATGACTGACGGCACTTATATTGAGTTTGCCGAACCTGTAATATTGGGCGGCGCTGTTAAATATGTAATATTTACAAGAATGGACGCCTCTGGTATAGAGCAAAGTATAGACCAAACAAGACAAACACTTATTCTTTCGGTGGCTATAGCGTTTTTAATGGCGGCTGTAATGGGATATTTTTTTGCTAATACTATAACAGGACCTATATTAGCGCTCTCTACAAAAGCTAAAGAGTGGGCTAAAGGAAGATTTGACCAGACTGTAAAAGTAAACTCAAACGATGAAATAGGTCAGCTTTCCGAAAGTTTTAATTTTATGGCGGCGGAATTAAACAATACGCTTAGTGAAATGAGAAACGAGAAAAACCGCCTTGAGATAATACTTCATAATATGACAGACGGTGTTTTGTCTTTTGATAAATCGGGCAGTGTTACACATTTTAATACAGCCGCTCTTGGTATGCTTGATACTAATAAAGTTGAAGGAAATATTAATGATTTTATAAATAATTATGGTATTACAAGCGGTGTGTATATAGATATGGTTGACAGTAAAACAAGCAAAAAAGTTAATTTTTGGGTAGGCGAAAAATATATAAACGCCAGTTTTTCACCTCATTTAAACGAAAGAGATAAATTTGCCGGTGTTATAGTGGTTTTGCAGGATAATACCGAAATGAAACGCCTTGACGATATGCGCAAAGAGTTTGTTGCAAATGTGTCTCATGAGTTAAGAACACCTCTTACAACTGTAAAAAGCTATACAGAGACACTTCTTGACGGAGCTTTAGAAGATAAAGAAATTGCCGAGGAGTTTTTGGGAATAGTAAATAATGAGGCGGACAGAATGTCTTTTCTTGTGCGTGATCTTTTACAGCTCTCACGTTTTGACAATAACCAAATTGAACTTAATTATGGAAGAATAAATATAGATGGGTTTATATCAGAAAATGTTAAAACAAGCCGTATACTTGCCGAAAATAAAAATCAGACACTTACATTTGAGCCTATAGGGCGTGATGTATTTATATTGGCTGATAAAGGAAGAATAACACAAGTTATAAACAATGTTATAACAAATGCTGTTAAATATAGCCCTGAGGGAAGTAAAGTTAAAGTATGGGCGGAAGAAAAAAGAGACTGTGTTAAAATATTTGTTGAGGACAATGGAATAGGAATATCTAAAAATGATTTGCCGCGTATATTTGAGAGGTTCTATCGTGTGGATAAAGCCAGAAGCCGTTCTATGGGCGGCACAGGGCTTGGTTTGGCTATAGCTAAAGAGATAATGGAACTACATGGCGGAAGCATAGAGGTTGAGAGCGAAGTTTTAAGAGGAACAAAAATGATACTTACATTTCTTAAAAGCCCGCCTAAAAACATTGTTGATGAGAAAAATTAATATTATTTAACATTAATTAAAAACCGCACAAGTGTGCGGTTTTTAATTAATGTTTTTTATTGCAGTCTTTAACAGAACAACCAGAGCAGTTATGGCTACAGCCGCCATTTTTCATATTCTTTTGAGCTTTTCTTATTGACATGTAAAACAGTATAAAAACTATAACAACAAGCGCTATGTCATGCCACTGCAGATTAGAAAGAACCATATTTATACACTCCTTAAAAAAGTCTGATTATAAACCCACCTATATTGTAAACTATAAACGCTGCTACCCACGCTGTAACTATTTGGAAGATAACAACTTCCAAAGCGGCTATACCGCTGTTCATTTCACGTTTTACAGCCGAAACAGCGGCAACGCATGGAGTATACAAAAGCGCGAAAACTAAAAATGAGAATGCCTGTATTGGTGTAAAAATGTCTCTTAAAGCTGTGTTAATATTTCCGTTTGTTAATACGGCAAATGTGCTTACTACAGCCTCTTTAGCGCTAAAACCGCTTATAAGCGCTGTAGAGGCGCGCCAATCGTTAAAGCCAATAGGCTTAAATACAGGAGATATTGTTTTGGCTATTAAAGCCATAATACTATAAGAGCTGTCTGTAACAACATTAAATTTAGCGTCAAATGTTTGTAAAAACCATATTATTATTGTAGCGGCAAATATTATTGTAAAAGCCCTTACAATAAAATCTTTAGCTTTATCCCACATAAGCAGCATAACGCTTTTAAAACTTGGAAACCTATAATTAGGTAATTCCATTACAAAGGGAACGGGGTTTCCTTTAAACACTATAGAGTTAAAAAGATACCCGCTTATAACACCAGTAAGCATTCCCATTAAATATAATACTATCATAATAACAGCTTTATATTTTGTAAAAAACACATCAGTAAACAGTGCGTATATAGGTAATTTGGCAGAACAGCTCATAAAAGGAACAAGAAGTATTGTCATTTTACGGTCTCTTTCGCTTGCCAATGTTCTTGTGCTCATTATAGCCGGAACAGAACAGCCAAAACCTATAAGCATAGGAACAAAACTTCTTCCCGAAAGACCTATTTTTCTTAAAAGTTTATCCATTACAAAAGCTACTCTAGCCATATATCCGCTATCTTCAAGTATTGAGAGAAAAAAGAACAATGTAACTATTGTAGGTAAAAAACTTAAAACGCTTCCAACGCCGGCAAAAATACCATCTATTATAAGTGATTGTACAACAGGATTTATACCATAAGAAACAAGGGCGTTATTTGCACAAACTGTTACGGCATCTATAAAATATGTAAGTATTTCGCTTAAAAAAGCGCCCACAACGCCAAATGTTATGTAAAACATAAAAAGCATAATTCCAATAAATATAGGTATGGCAAATATTTTATGAGTAAGCACACTGTCTATTTTAATGCTTTTTAAATGCGCTTTGCTCTCACCGGTTTTTATAACAGTGTTTCGGCAGGCTTTTTCTATAAATGTATAGCGCATATCGGCAAGAGCCGCTTCACGGTCTGTAGACAATTCTGTTTCCATTTCTTTAACATTATGTTCAATCATATCAATTTCGTTATCTGTAAGACGCAGCATTTTAAGCATTGGCTCATCGCCTTCTATAAGTTTTATAGCCGCAAATTTAGGGGGTACACCTATTCTTTCGGCATGGTCTTCTATTAAATGGGCTATGCCATGTGTAGCCCTGTGCACAGCTCCAGAGCAAAAATCTTTTCTTTTTGGCTTTTGTTTTGTTTCAGCTACTTTTACCGCAAGTTCTATAAGGTCGTCTATGCCCTCGTTTCTGTATGCCGATATAGGCACCATAGGCACACCAAAAAACTCCTCAAGTTCTTTTATTTTTATTGTGTTGCCATTAGCGCGCACCTCGTCCATCATATTAAGCGCTATTACCATTGGCATATTAAGCTCTATAAGCTGCATACTTAAATATAAGTTTCTTTCTATATTTGTAGCGTCTAATATATTTATAATACAGTCGGGTTTATCTTTAATAAGAAAATCACGAGTAACAATTTCTTCGCTTGTATAAGGCGATAATGAGTATATACCAGGAAGGTCAACAACAAAACAATTTTCATGACCTCGTATAACGCCTTCTTTTTTGTCTACAGTTACACCAGGAAAATTGCCAACATGCTGGTTAGAACCAGTAAGTTGATTAAATAGTGTTGTTTTTCCGCAATTTTGGTTTCCGCCAAGAGCGAATATCATATATTCTCCTCCAATACCTCTATATTTTTAGCGTCATCTATACGTATAGTAAGTTCATAACCTCTAATATGTATTTCTATGGGGTCGCCCATAGGCGCTACTTTACGGAGCATAACAACTGTTTTTGGCGTAATGCCCATATCTAAAAGGCGGCGTCTTAAAGCGCCTTTGCCGTTTACAGCCGTTATGCGATAATTTACCCCAATTTCACATTGGTCTAAAGTCATTAAAAATCACTCCTAAAAACATTTTTGTTATAAATGCGCTAAAACATATTATGCGTTTCGTCTGTTTATTTTAAAATTTAAAACAATATATTATAACACTAAAACCACACTGTTGCTTGACTAAAATTTTATATCCACAGTATGCTTTTGTCAATAAACGATAATTAAAACATTACATTATATAAATAATTCGATTATTTGTGTAATACAATTTAGCTTTTAGGGCTTACTATGATATATGTGTACAAGCTGTTAATTTTGCAAAAACTTTGGGGTTTATCCACAATTTTTAATAGGTGGTATATACTGTAATTCAAAAGTAAATGCAGTGTAACAAAAATGTAACATATTTGGTGTATAATACATTTTGTACAGTAAATGTATAGCTGTATGATTAACCCTTACAGGAGGCGCATGACAGTGAAGAAGGTTATTTTTGCAATTATATTTTTTTCAATCCTTATAGCTTGTCCGGCAGCCTATGCTAAAGAGGCGGAAGGAGAGGTTTTTGAAGTTACAAGCGGTATTGATTTTTCTAAAGACCGTATATCAACATTTGACGAGTCAAAAACCATTTCCGGCACAGCAAATAATGACACCGAAATAAATATACAGGTGTATTCCTTAGGGGCTGAAGAGGATATGCTGCTTGTGGACGACTATACGCTTACAGTTGGTCTTTCTGGCATATTTACACAAACAATAGATTTAAGCATGGGTGAAAATTTTATTGTTATTTATGCTGATGATGAGGACAACAAAGCTGAGATTACAGTGAATAGAAAAAAAGAAACTGTAAAAAAAGCTCTTGAAAATGGCGTATACCTGCCTTAAACAAAAGCGTTTTTAAGCCAAAAAACTTATAAATGGTGATAGATATGATATTTAATAATAAAAATATTATTAGGAGTTTAATTTTGGTAGTTTTATTTATATGCGCTATTGTTCAAACAGGGATGTTATGGCTTGACGGAAGTTCAAGTCATAACTTTTTTTATTATTTTTCCGAAAAAAAACTTTACAACTCAAATTCACCTAATCTTATTAGACCTATAAGACCGTCAAGAGTGGTAACAGGAGACGGCGATAACTCTTTTAAATATATTTTTGATAGTAAAAGTATTGAGAATGTATGTGATAAAATTGTTAAAAATGCTGTTGATAATTCTAAAGCCGAAAATTTATCAAATTTTGTGTGGAAAAACTATATTAACTCAAAATGTGCTGTTTATGAGTTTGATACTCCTATTCCTTTTAACGAGTATTTAATGAGCGTAGGCGCTTATGACAAACACATGACAGAATTTATAAAAAATTTTAAACATATGGTTTTTGTGTTTTATGGTAACAATGCTGAAAGCGGTGACATATATTTTGTATCCGATGATAGTGAACCTTTTAAAGCTGTAAAATTTAGTACTAAAATTTCAAATGATGTTTTAAACTCTTTTAATAACACTTTAAAAGACTTTTCGGATAATGTAAACTGTATATCAACAGCTTTAAGCGGATTTAATATATTTACCGGAAATATTTTTATACCACAGTTTGGAGCGGAGCAATTTGATATTAAAACACTTGAGGAAGAAAAATGTATTGATTTATATAAAGCTGATGAAAAGTATATAGAATTAGTTACAGAGCAATATTTTAATAAATACTCAAATAAAAATGTAACTACAGAACCTTCGGGAATATATACCATATCAGATAGTGATACTGTTGTAAAATGTTATCCTTCGGGTGTGCTTGAATACTTTAGTTATAAAACTGAGAACAGTAAAAACAAACAAACTCTATCATCAGCGTATTATGTGTGTGATGAATTTTTAAGAAAAGACACTTCAATAAAAACTGGATATTATTTAAGTGATATAAAAATAACGG
The DNA here is from genome assembly GCA_949743655.1 of uncultured Eubacteriales bacterium. Lineage (GTDB taxonomy): Bacteria > Bacillota > Clostridia > Lachnospirales > Anaerotignaceae > Neoanaerotignum_A. The sequence continues at coordinate 51,690 of CATJUP010000101.1, read as the reverse complement.
GTGAGGGCGTTGTATTTTGTTTTGATTATTATTTAAACTCAATGCCTATAATTATGGGAAATTATATAAAAGACAGCGCCGATTTTGAACATGCTATTGAGGTAGTTGTAAATGACAATAATGTACGCAAATTTAAAAAATACAACTCCAATTTTAATTTATCATACAGCAAAAACACAATAAATGTTGATTTTCTCACTGCTGTAAACTATGCTATGGCACTTGAGGGAAAAAATGACTATAATATAGATTCAATAGAGCTTGGATATTATTTGACAGATAAAAATACAGCCGATATATGCTGGTTTGTAAAATTAAACTCATCTGTGTATATTATAAATGCGATAACAAACAAACTTGTTATAAAATAAATTCTTCTTCCTTTCTTGAAAGAAAGGAAGCGAAAGAACTTTAACTTTTAACTTGTGTGCAAGAGTTATTGGCATAGCTGATTTGGTTTATATTTACGCAGCAAACACACATGTATTTCTTGAAAGAAAAAAAGCAAAAGAGCTTTAACACCGGCTATTACTTTACTGTCTATTTAGGAGTTTTGATATGGAATGGGAAAAAGCAAAAAAAATATTTATATATATACTTGTGTTTATAAATATAGGGCTTTTTGCCCTTAATTATAAAAACAGCAGTAAATACAATATGTCTTCTAAAGAGGAAGCCGCTATATATAAGCTCTTAAATGACAATAATATAGAAATTAAAACAAATATTATAAAAAAATCGCTTCCTATGCGTGCATTAGCTGTAACAACACCAGTATTTAATAATGATGAAGTTAGAGATGTATTTTTTGACGATTATGAGGAAGTAAAAATAACAATAGAATTTGACTCAACAATATTTGAAAGTGCCGAAAAAATTGTTGTTATGTCAGAAAACAGTTTGTTATTTAAATGCCCAAACGGTACAGGGGATATAAATAACTTTAACTCAAAAAGTGCTGTTGATACCGCGGAAAGTTTTATGAATAAAATATATTTTTATGATGGAAATTATACGTCACCAGCTAAAGTTTATGAGTACGAAAATGGTTATAAAATTGAGTACAATCAAGATTATGGAAATGAAAAAATATTTTGCGGCTCAAGTGTTGTTTATGTTACACAAAATGGTGTTAAATCAGTTGAGGCTGAGTTTTATGTAGCCCAAGGATATACTGACGACAAAAAACAAATATGTTCTTGCGATGAGGCGCTGCTTACGGTTTTTTATGACATAAAATCTAAAAACGATACGATACCTGAGGGATTATATATAGAAAAAATAGAAAAGGGATATACTTTTCAGTCAGAAAATGACATATCAGAAATAAGTGTTTTAAAACTTGTACCAGCTTACAGGATATATGTTTATGGTATAGAAGAGCCATATATAATTGACGCTTACACAAATACTTTAAGCGGCTGAACAAAATTAGTATTTTTATGAAATAGATATTTGGCATTTTGTGATGTTTTATATATAATTAATTGCTAAAACTGTTCTTATTTTAAAAACTCTTTTCACAAAAGACATATCGTGTTATAATTACTATAATTATGTAAAATTAATATTATTATGTAAATTACTACACGATATAAATCGTTTAATTATATTTGCTCTTGGGAAAGGTTTGGATAAATAATATGGACAGGCTTGTTGTAAGAGGAAAGAAAAAACTTTCTGGCGGTGTAACAATAAGCGGCGCTAAAAACGCAGCTGTGGCCGTTATACCAGCGGCTATTATGGCAAACGATGTGTGTATAACAGATAACCTTCCGTGTATTGAGGACGTTAAATGTTTGTATACCACTCTTAATAAAATGGGTGTTGAGTGTACTTATTTGGATAAGCATACACTTAAAATTGACAGTTCTAAAAGCGTAAATACAACGGTTACTTTTGACGAAGTACGTAAAATGCGCGCCTCTTATTATCTTTTGGGGGCGCTTTTGGCGAGGTTTAAAAGAGCTAAAGTTGCTATGCCTGGAGGTTGTAATTTTGGTACAAGACCTATAGACCTGCATCTTAAAGGTTTTAGGGCTTTGGGTGCCGAAGTTGAAGTTGAAGGCGAAATTGTTTGTATAAACGCCCAAAAACTTAAAGGCGCCGGAATATATATGGACACTGTAAGTGTGGGCGCTACAATTAATATAATGCTTGCGGCAACAATGGCAGAGGGTGTTACTACAATAGAAAACGCGGCCAAAGAACCGCATATAGTTGATGTGGCTAATTTTTTAAATATGATGGGTGCCAAAATAAAAGGCGCTGGAACAGATGTTATAAAAATAATAGGCGTGGAGCATTTGCATGGTGCTGAGTATACAATTATACCAGACCAAATAGAGGCTGGAACATATATGATAGCAGCCGCTATAACAGGCGGACGAGTGACTGTTAATAACATAATACCAAAACATATGGAGTCTTTAAGTGCTAAATTGACTGAGATAGGTATTTTAATAGATGAAGGTGACGACTTTATAACTGTTGACGCTGTAGACAGAGATTTTAAAGCCACAAGTATAAGAACAATGGCTTATCCGGGTTTTCCAACGGATTTACAGCCGCAAATCGCCGCTCTTTTGAGTATTTGTAAGGGCACAAGCATGCTTACCGAAAATGTTTGGGAAAAGCGTTATCAATACATAGACGAGCTTAAACGCCTTGGCGCAAAAATAACTGTTGAGGGGCGTGTTGCCATAATAGAAGGCGTAAGAGAGCTTACAGGCGCTTTTGTTGAGGCTACTGATTTAAGAGCAGGTGCGGCTATGATAATAGCGGCTTTAAGTGCCAGTGGAGAAACAGTTATAGGTGAGGTAAAATATATTGACAGAGGATATGAGGAGGTCGAGAAGAAGTTTTCGGCTTTAGGCGCTGATATACAGCGTGTATCGGTTTAAAATAACCGGTTAAAAACAGTCTTTAACGCGCGGAGGAGAAATAAATGACTAAATTTTGTCCGCTTATAAGCGGCAGCAGCGGAAACAGTGTATTTATAGGCACCGACAATACGCGCATACTTATAGACGCTGGTGTAAGCGGTAAAAAAATTGAAAACTCATTAAAAGATATATCCGAAAATTGCAGCGATATAGACGCTATTTTTGTTACTCATGAGCATATAGACCATATAAAGGCGGTTGGCATAATATCAAGGCGTTTTGATATACCTGTTTATGCTACTGAGGATACATGGAAATATATGTTTAAAACTATAGGTGATATTAAACGCAAAAATATTAAATTGGTTTACAGCGGCGAAAAAATGTGCCTTAACGACATTATTATAAAACCGTTTGACATACCGCATGATGCGGCGCAGCCAGTAGGATATAATGTTTTTGCCGACAATATAAAAATGAGTGTAGCCACTGACATAGGGCATGTAAACGATACTATAAAAGAGGCTTTGTCTGACAGTAATGTTCTTTTAATAGAGGCTAATCATGACATAGATATGCTTAAAAGAGGTCCTTATCCATACGACACAAAACAAAGAATACTTGGTATGTATGGACATATGGCTAATGAGTGTACAGGAGAGCTTATAAAAGAGGTGTTTTCAGGCAGTATGAAACATATATTTTTGGGTCATATGAGTGCCGAAAATAATACGCCGGATTTGGCTTATAGCACTGTTTTAAATATACTGACTAAAAGCGGTATAAATGTTGGAAAAGATGTTAATATGTTTATTGCTAAAAGAGACGAACCAAGCAATACCGTAGTGCTATAAAATTTTAAAATCAATAATTAAAGAAAATAAAAGTTTGGCTTTTTAAAATTTTTTTATAAGGTTTGCAGAATTTGAGATTTTAAAAATCTATAAGGTTAATTTATGAATATAAATATAATATGTGTAGGAAAACTTAAAGAAAAATACTGGACTGACGCTGTAAACGAGTATTTAAAAAGGCTTAAAATATACGCTAATGTAAAAGTAATTGAGGTTTTAGATGAAAAAGCACCTGAAAACTTGAGTAGTTTACAAATAAAACAGTTATTGAAAAAAGAAGGCGAGCGTATATTAAAAAATATACACAATGGAGCTTTTTTAATAACGCTTGACATAGAAGGCAAAAATTTGAGCTCTGAAGAATTGGCGGAATTTTTAAATAATAAAATGGCAAACGGTGTAAGTAATATTACATTTGTTATAGGCGGCTCTTTAGGTATATATGAAGACATTAAGCGTAAAGCAAATTTTAGTTTGAGTTTTTCAAGAATGACATTCCCACATCAGCTTATGAGGGTAATACTTCTTGAACAAATATACAGGGCGGAAAAAATTATCCGTCATGAACCATATCACAAATAAACTAAATGTTTAAAGGAGGCACATTGTAATGATTAAAAAAGCAGGTACTTTAAAAAATGTTGAAATGAAAAATGCACAAGGAGGGTTAAACAGTATTTTCGCTGACCTTATACTTGAGGGCGAAGAGTTCTTGAACGCTGGCAGACTTTTTAATTTTGTTAAATTCCCTCCAAACTCATCTATGGGATACCATGTGCATAATGGAGAATGTGAAACATACGTAATACTTAAAGGTCATGGTATTTATAACGACAATGGAACAGAAGTTGAGGTGTCTGCTGGAGATGTTACATACTGTGCGCCTGGTGAAGGACATGGTCTTTTTAACAATTCTGACGAGGAATTAGTTATTGTAGCTCTTATTAATTTTGATAAAAGATAAAATCTTCTTCCTTTCTTGAAAGAAAGGAAGCGAAAGAACTTTAACTTTTAACCATTGTATGCAAGATTTATTGGCTGAACTATTTTAGTTTATGTTTACACATCAAACACACATATCTTTCTTGAAAGAAAGGAAGCGAAAGAACTTTAACTTTTAACTAATGTGCGCAAAAGTTATTGGCAGAGCTAATTTAGTTTATGTTTATACAAAATTTTTTTATCGAATTTTTAAAAAGCTAATGGGTGACAGGTAAAACCCACAGAAAATACTTTTTACAAAAACCACAAGTTACTACTTGTGGTTTTTAAAGTTTGTTAAATTTTTTGATTTAGATACTAAATATTATTTTTCACACAACATTCACATTGCGGTCATATTTAAAACAAAGTCGCGCCATATAATAAATTAAAAATTAAAGAGATTATATTTTTATATTTGTTTTAGGAGTGATGTTTTAAATGAAGGGTAGAAAAAAACTATTAATACTGCTTGTAGCTGTAATAGCTTTAGGTATGGCTGTTATAGTTTATGCCACTAACAAAAAAAGTCAGCAACCAAAAGAAATATCCATGCCGCCTTCAAAAACAGGTATTAAAAACAGCGATATTGAGCAAAGAGTAACAGCCTCGGGAAATGTTCAGGCGGCTGACGAACATTCTATATTTATAGAACTTTCTCAGGAGGTTGAAGAGGTTTTTGCTGAAGTAGGCGATTATGTTGAGGAAGGTCAGTTGCTTGTTACATACGACATTAAAGACAGCAAAACTGATATTGAAAATGATATTAAAACGGCACAGATAAATATTGATAACACTAATATAGAGCTGTCAAGCATATCCAAACCGGCGGAGGGCGCAGAGCTTTTGGAACTTGAGACAAAAGTGTTTAACGCTAAACAAGCGCTCTCGAATGCCGAGAAGGCACTTTCTGATAACCAAAAGTCTATTGAGGACGCAAAAAATGATATGGAATATATAAAACAAATGCTCGAAATGGGCGGTGCCAGTCAGTCTGAATACGATGATGCAGAGAAAAATTATAATGATTTATTAGAGAATGTGTCAACACTTGAATATAATGTGACAGCGGCTAAACTAAGCCTTGAAAGTGCTGAAATTAATATTGAGAACGGAAAAAATCCACTTAATGACTCGTCTACAATGGATACATACAAAAAACAGCTTAATGCCATAGAAACGGCTAAAATAAATTTGTCAAAATCACAGGATAAACTGTCAAAACTAACCGAAGCCACATACAGTCCAATAAGCGGTACTATTATACAAAGCAGTGCTGTTGAGGGTCAAATGCTTACAGACTCTACAGCTATAATGAAAATAGCCGACCTTACAAACCTTGATATAATGGCATATGTAAGCGAATATGATATAGCAAAAATAGAGGTTGGGCAAAATGTGGAGCTTACATCTGATGGTATAGAGGATAAAATATACCATGGTATTGTTACAAAAATAGAGCCTGTGGCTGAAACACAAGGCACAATAACAGGCAGTGAAACTGTTGTGCCAGTGCTTGTGCATATTACAGATAATGACGAGCTTATAAAACCAGGCATGGAGTTTGATATGGAGTTTATAGTTGTAAGCCTTAAAGACGTTGATTATATACCTATTTCGGCAGTTGTTAAAGATACAGAAAATGACAGTTATTATGTTTTTGTTGTTGGAGAAGACGGAGTTATTGAAAGACGTGATATTGAAGTAGGAGTTTTTAGTGACATATACGTGCAAGTTTTAGGCGGCATTGAATTAGATGAAGAAATATTAGAAAGCCCCGACACAAATATTGAGGCGGGCAAAAATATTATGGATTATGCCACAGCGCCAAAAGAAATAAAAAATAATGGAAATAACTCAAGCGTGCTTGACGGTGTTATGCCTTCAGCGCCTTCTGGCGGCGGAGGTGGCATGCCAGGAGGAAGAGGTCAAGGAAGACCAGGAGGATTTTAACCAATACCACAATGAAACGGAAGTGTTAAAATGGAACTGCTTAAATTAGAAAATATATATAAAAAATATAACCAAGGTGAACTTGCCGTTACGGCGCTTAAAGACATAAATTTATATATACAAAAAGGCGAATTTGTGGCTATTATGGGAACAAGCGGCTCAGGAAAAAGTACAATGATGAATATATTGGGCTGTCTTGATAGACCGTCAGAAGGACATTATTTTATTGAAGGCGAGGATGTGGCTAATTTTAGTGAAAATCGTTTGGCGGAAGTGAGAAACAAAAAAATAGGTTTTGTTTTTCAGTCGTTTAATCTTCTTCCAAAACTCTCATCTGTTGAAAATGTAGAACTTCCTATGATTTATGCAGGTGAGAGCAGAAAAAAACGCCACAAAAAAGCCGTTGAGGCACTAACTAAAGTTGGTCTTGAAAAGCGTATAAACCACAAACCAAATGAAATTTCAGGCGGACAAAGACAAAGAGTGGCTATAGCCAGGGCGCTTGTAAACTCCCCTTCTATATTAATGGCTGACGAACCAACGGGAAATCTTGACAGTAAATCTACATACGAGATTATGGACATATTTCAAAAACTTAATGACGAGGGAGTTACTGTTGTTATGGTAACTCATGAGCCGGATGTGGCACAATTTACAAAACGTATAGTTGTTTTTAAAGACGGTTGTATTATAAGCGATAACCCTGTTACAAACCGCACATTTAGAAAGGTGGGCGAAGAATTTTGAATATTTTTGAGTGCTTAAAGTCCTCTTTTTATAATGTGTTTTCAAATAAAATGCGTACTGTGCTTACTATGCTTGGCATTATAATAGGTATAGCAAGCGTTATAATAATAGTGGCTGTGGGCAATGGCTCTCAGGCGGCTATTGAGGAGGAGTTTGAAAGTTTTGGAACAGGCACGCTTCAAGTAAGACTTGTAAGCTCAAGAGATATAGAAACAAGAGATTTACTTACAATGGACGATTACTATATGCTTAAAGATATTGAGGGTATACAATATATATCTCCAACATATTCCAGCTCTAATGCTTATATTAAACTGCTTGACCCAACCGAAACAAACAGCGCAAACATAACAGGGGCTACAGGCGATTATAAATATATAAATAATGACACTGTGCTATATGGAAGATATATATCAGATAATGATGTTGAAATGAGAAATAATGTGTGTGTTATTCAGGATACAACAGCTTTAAAAGTGTTTGGGGAATGTTCTGAAAATATTATAGGAGAAAAAGTAAAAATAAAATCATGGAGAGGCACAACAAAACTTACTGTTGTTGGAATAACCGAAAATACAGACTCATCGTCATCAAATTATAGTTCCGAGTATCCCGAAAGTGTTGTAATGCCAATAACTACTTGTATGAAAGTGTTTACAGGTTCTAATGTGGCGGGTATATCACTTACAATTAGTGATGTTTCTCAAAGTGAGAGTATTCAGGAAAATATACTTTCGGCGCTGTCGGCTCTTCATAAAAACGAGGATAAGTATTATATAATGGACACAACTGATATGGTTGAGTCTATAAATTCAATACTTTCTTACGTAACTGTATTTATAAGTTTTGTAGCGGCAATATCACTGCTTGTGGGCGGTATAGGTGTTATGAATATAATGATGGTTACTGTTACAGAAAGAACAAGAGAAATAGGAATACGAAAAGCTATAGGAGCTAAAAACAGAGATATAAGAATACAGTTTATAACAGAGGCTATAATACTTACAGGTATGGGTGGTTTAAGCGGACTTGTGTTTGGTTATATAGGCGCTGTGATTGTGGGAAACATTGTTGGAATAGCACCTGTTATGAGTATTACGGCTATTTTGGGCGCGGTTGGAATATCAATGCTTATAGGAATTATATTTGGAGTGGCACCGGCAAACAAAGCGGCTATGCTTGACCCTATAGAGGCGCTTAGGTTTGAGTAAAATATAAGGGAAGTGAGTTTATGAAAAAAATTATATGCCTTTTATTTATATTTGTTATTGTATTTTCGTCATCGGCATACGCGGAGGATGTTGAAAATAACGATTTATATGATTTAACCGAAAAATATAGTTTGTTTGTGTCTAATCAATTTGACGAAGAACTTGAAACGCTTACATTTGAGGAAGCACAGAAAAAAGCACTTAGAAATAACTCGTCAATTAAAAAACTATCGGCAAGTATTAAACTTGCCGAAAACTCATTAAGTATTCAGTACACAGATGCTATGGCAGATTCGGGAGAAAATTTTTCAAGTCTTATAAGTTTTTTAAACTCAAAGTCGAGCTATGAGAATAATGAACTTTCTAAATTGGCTCAGCAGGAAAGTGTTAAGCACTCAATGAAAGAGTCGTATATAAATATAATTAAAAGCCAAAGAGAAATATCGCTTGCCGAAACGGCGCTAAAAAAAGACGAGCTTAATATAAATATATCTAAAACAAAATTGGAAAATGGTAAAATATCTCAAAGTGAGTATGACTCTTTAGTAATGGCTTATAACAATTCAAAAGAGAACTTAGAAAATAAGAAAAAAGCGCTTGAGTTAAATTATGTGTCGCTTAATATAATTATGGGCGTTGATGTATCAAATAGATATAATTTTGTTATGGAGGCGGTATATGAGCCTTTTGAGCTTAATATACCTGTTGAAAGCTATATAAATGGCAAAGTTACATTGAGTAATTCTGTTAAACAGTCAAAAAAGACATATGAAACAACTAAACAGACTTCTGCTATGTCGCCTATAAACAGCACCGAGATAAACAGTTATCAAACAGCGCAAAATAACCTTAACTCAGCCGAGATGAGTTATGAGGATACAAAAGACAGTGTTTATCAGTCTTTATATCAAAAGTATAATTCTATAAATCAAAATGAGAGCAATTATGCCTCAAGCGTTGAAGAGCTTGATATGGCTAAACGTGAACTTGAGAGAACGGAAGTTAAATACTCAAACGGAAAGGCATCTTATTATGAGCTTATAAACGCACAATATGTTGTTGCAGAAAAAGAAAACTCAATACTAAATTATGTTTACGAACATATGTTGCTTGTGGAAGAATTTACAAACACTGACCTTATGTAAAAATATTGTGTACTAAAAACGGGAAACGAAAGTTTCCTGTTTTTATTTATAAAAAAGTCTATTTGTAAAACCATATACAATTTGAAAGATATGATGATACAATGAGATAATATTTTTTGTTTGCCTTATAAAAATTATCTGTTATAATGTAATTAAGTATTGTTTATAATCTCTTTTGGTTATATTTGTAATTAGGAGGATTTTTATTATGGTTAAAAAAAATCGTGTCTTATCAGAAAATGTGGCAGATGAGATACTTTCTATGATAGATGTTGAGAAAAGATTTTTGCCAGGGGCAAGGCTGCCTAATGAGACTGATTTTTCTAATGAGCTTAATGTAAGCCGCACTACATTTAGAGAGGCTGTAAGAATGCTTGTTGACAGAGGCGTATTGGTAATAAAACGTGGAAACGGTACATTTGTAAGTGAAAACTATAATTTTGGCGATGATTTTGGTATGTCTAATTGCGCCAAAAAGGGAATAGCTGAGAGAGATTTAAACGAAATACGCCTTTTTATAGAGCCGGAGGCGGCTTATTTGGCAGCTATAAGAGCTACTGAAAGCGAAATAAAACGTATGAGCACTTTTTGTGATATGCTTGATGATTTGATAAGAAACGGCGATACAGAAGACAGAAGAAAAGCTGAACAAAAATTTCATATGTCAATAGCTAAATCGGTTCATAATGAGTTTATGGATAAACTTATGCCAGTGCTTTTTACTGCTATAGGACAAACAATGCTCATTTTGTGTAAAGATGACCAGTTTTGTTGTGACGGAGCCGAAGACCACAAAATTATTGTTGACAGAATAAAAAGACGTGACGCTGACGGAGCAAGAACCATAATGAGGTATCATATTATGAGAGGTATAATGTTGCTTGAAAAAGAAAATGAGTAATTATATTAGTTAAAAGACTACTGTCCTATTTAATATAAGAGGCACTCTCAAATATTAAGTGAGAGTGCTTACTCTAACAATTAAATCGTTTTTTCGCCATAATCACAATTTGTGCATATAATAGGCAATTCACTTTCTTTTTGGCGTATGTTAGCCCATTTGCAAATATTCCACAAGAGAGGTACTATTGATTTGCCCATATCTGACAGAGAATACTCTACTCTCATTGGCATTTCATTGTACTGTTCACGTATTAATATGCCATCGGCGAGCATTTCTTTAAGAGCGGCGGCAAGAACAGTATCTGTAATTCCGTTTGATAGCAACTTTTTTAACTCGCCATAACGTACGGTTTTTTTAATGTTTAAAACACAAATTATGCGAGATTTCCATTTGCCGCCAAAAATGTTCATACCATACTCAAGCGGACAACGTATTTCTTTTTCTGTTTTTGGTATATACATTAAAAATGCGCCTTCCATTCAAAAGATAAATATTTAATTATAAAAATAACAATGGAATAGGTACTTGTCAATACCTATTCCATTATTTTAAATAAAAGTTTGCTCAAAGTATTTTAATGCGTTGCTAATTTGCCATCGGTAGTAACAACAAACACATTTACGGGCACTGTTGTTTTGCTGTTAGCTATGGCTTTTTTAACAGCATTTTCTATTCCATTACAGCAAGGAACATTCATTTTTACTATTGTTATAGTTTGTATGTCATTTTGTTTTATAATCTCACTTAATTTTTCGGAGTAGTCAACCATGTCAAGTTTTGGACAGCCTATAAGCGTAATATGTCCGCTTATAAAATCGTTATGAAAATTTCCATATGCAAATGCCGTGCAGTCGGCGGCGATAAGCAGTTTACAACCATCAAAATAAGGCGCTTTTACAGGAGCGAGTTTTATTTGAACAGGCCATTGACTAAGCTGACTATTTATTTTGGTATGCGAATATGTTTCAGAATTTTTTATAGATTTTGAAGCGCGGTTTTTTAAATTTTCTTTTACAGCCGCTTCGTTATATTCCTCCGCTTCTCTTTGCTCAAATTTTATGGCGTTTTTTGGGCATGCGGGAAGACAATCACCAAGCCCGTCACAGTAGTCCTCTCTTAATAATACTGCTTTTTTGTCTTTTATTCCTATAGCGCCCTCATGGCACGCGTTTACGCAAATACCACAGCCATCGCATTTTTCTTGAGATATTGTAATTATTTTTCTGAGCATAAATAAATTCCCCCTGTATTTTTAATAATTAAATAATTTTATGAGCATTGAATTTATAATTACAGTATAGTAAAATAAATGTCACAAGTAAGTTGTTTTTACAACGGAAGTGATAAATTTTGAATGAATATATTAGTATTATTGAGAAATCATGGCTTTTTAAAAATTTAAACAATAATGAAATTGAAAAAGCTATAAGTTTTTTAAATGGGCAAACTGTGTTTTATAAAAAAGGACAGTATGTTTTTAATTATGGTGATTATATAAAAAAAATAGGGCTTGTGCTTAGCGGTTGGGTGCGTATACAAAAAGAAGATTACTATGGAAACAGAAGTATAACTACCGATATTTTAAAAGGCGATATTTTTGGTGAGGTTTATATTTTTCAAAACAAAACATCCGCTAATATAAGCGCTTTTTGTGTTGAGGACACTAAAATACTTCTGCTTGATATATTAAAACTTATTAAAAGTGAGGGGGAAAGTACAGATATATTACGCCAAAAACTTAATGTTAATATTATACAAATATTGGCGTATAAGGCATACGCTCTTAATAAAAAAATAGAACACATAACAAAACGCACAACAAGAGAAAAACTTATGTCGTTTTTTTCAGAGCAGGCGGAAAATGCTGGAAAGTCAAGTTTTGATATATCATTTAACAGACAGGAACTGGCAGATTTTATTTGTGTTGACAGAAGCGCTATGTCTAACGAGCTTGGAAAAATGAAAAAAGAGGGTATAATTGATTATAATAAAAACCATTTTGAATTACTTAAAAATAAGTACGATAAATAATATTAAAACAGAATTATTAATTTTTTCTAAATTAAGGGAGTGTTAATTATGAAAGAACTTCTTGTTGTAGTGGATATGCAAAATGATTTTATAGACGGCGTACTTGGCACTGATGAGGCATTAAAAATAGTTGAACCTGTGTGTGATAAAATAAAAAATTTTGAGGGTGATGTGGTTTATACAAGAGACACTCATTATGAAAACTACCTTGACACAATGGAGGGGAAAAATCTTCCAGTTAAACACTGTATTAAAAACACTCATGGCTGGAGAATAAAAAATGAAGTGTATAATGCTGGTGAAGGCAAAATACTTTGTGTTGTTGACAAACCAGTTTTTGGAAGTATTGAACTTATGGATATAGCGTCAGCGGTAAATTATGATAAAGTAACTATTATAGGTCTTTGCACTGACATATGCGTTGTTTCAAATGCTATTTTGCTTAAATCAAAACTTAAAGAAGTACCTATAGCCGTTGTAAGCTCTCTTTGTGCTGGAACAAGTGAAGAAAACCACAATCACGCTATAGAGACTATGAGAATGTGTCAAATTATAATTGAATAATTACTTAATATTAAGGAGATGTTTTTAATGACATTAAAAAAATTGGCTTCTGTGTTTTTAGCGGCGGTAATAGCTGTGTCTTTAGCCGGCTGTGGAAACAAAAATTCGGGTGAAAACTTAAATGTAGTATCTTCAGCCGAAGAAAATGAAAAAACAAAACTATATGTAGTAAATTGGAAAGACTATGGCTCTGACGATGCTAATTTTATTAAAGAGTTTGAAGAGACTTATAACTGTGAAATCGTAAATACATATATGTCAAGTGAGGAAGAATTGCTTACAAAATTAAGGACATCAAAAGCTGGTGAAATAGACGTTTGTTTGCCTAACTGTACAATACTTCCGGCTGCTGTTAAGGACGGACTTTTTGAAGAAATAGACACATCAAAACTTGAGAATTTTGCTCAGCTTTTTGACCGTTTTAAAACACAAGAAGAATGTTTTGACGGCGATAAAATGTATGCTGTACCTTTTGTTTGGGGTTCTACAGCTATAGCTTATAACACTGACGAAATTAAAGAACCGCCAAAAAGCATGAGTTGTTTGTTTGATGAAGCGTATTCAGGTAAAATAGCTTTTAGAGATGACTATAACGATGCTGTTATGGCGGCGGCTATAGTATTAGGACAAGACCCTAATGCGCCTAACGACATTGAGGCTGTTAAACAGAAGCTAATTGAGCAAAAACCTCTTAACAGAACATATTGGAAAACTGGTGACGAGTTTTCAAAACTTTTTGCTGGAAAACAAATATCACTTGGACTTATGTGGTCGGGACAGTCAGCATATATGAAACAAGAGGGAGAGCCTATAGCTTTTGTAGTGCCTGAAGACGGTGCTATAGGCTGGGTAGATAATTGGGCTATAGCCTCTAACAGCAATAACAAAGATATGGCTTATAAGTTTATAGATTGGATGATAAGCAAAGATTTTCAGTATAACTGGGCAGCAACAGGAGGACCAGCGCCTGTAAACAAAGAAGCCGCTGCTGATATAGACCCTGAGTATGCCGCATCTGCTGCTATGGATGAAGAGTCACTTAACAGACTTTATTTTATGCAGTATAGAACAGACGAGGTTAAAAATACTTGGAATGATATTTGGACAGAAGTTAAAGCGGAATAATATATTAAATTGTTTATATACGCTTTTGAAAGTTAAAGTTCTTTAGCTTTATATCTTTCAAGAAAGATATGTGTATTTGTTGCACAAACATAAACTAAATTAGTTCAGCCAATATCACTTGCACACAATGGTTAAGAGTTAAAGTTCTTTGGCTTCCTTTCTTTCAAGAAAGGAAGAAGAAGTTATCAGTTAATTTTTAGGAGGCTGAATATTATGGATAATAAAATTAAATTTACACATCTCCATGTACATACAGGCTACAGCCTTCTTGATGGCTCGGCTAAAATAGATGAGCTTATAAAACGCGTTAAAGATTTGGGTATGGACAGCGTGGCTATTACAGACCATGGTGCTATGTATGGAGCTATTGAATTTTATAAAACTGCTGTAGCCGCTGGAATAAAGCCTATTATAGGCTGTGAGGTTTATGTTGCGCCCAAAAGCCGTTTTGACAAAGATAGCGTAAATGGAAATAACTATTATCATCTTGTGCTTTTAGCTGAAAATAATGAAGGTTATAAAAACCTTATAAAACTTGTTTCTTTTGGCTTTACTGAGGGTTTTTATTATAAGCCAAGAGTGGATTTGGAACTTTTAAAAAAATATCATAACGGTATTATAGCCTCAAGTGCGTGTATTGCGGGAAACGTGGCAAGGGATATACTTACAGTATCTTATAACAGGGCTAAAGAAACGGCACTTATGTATGACGATATATTTGGAAGGGGAAATTTTTATCTTGAACTTCAGGACCATGGCATAAGTGACCAAAAAATAGTAAACGAGGGTATTTTAAATATAAGTGCCGAAACAGGCATACCAATTATATGCAGTAACGACAGCCATTATATTTATAAAGAGGACGCGCAAAGCCATGATGTGCTTTTGTGCGTACAGACGGGAAAAACTGTAAATGATGAAAACCGTATGCGCTATGAGGGAGGACAGTTTTATATAAAAAGCCCTGAGGAAATGGCTGAACTTTTTAAATACGCACCTGAGGCGCTTGAAAACACTTACAATATAGCCCAAAGATGTAATGTTGACATTAAATTTCATGAGCTTAAAATACCGCGTTTTGATGTGCCAGAAGGTGAAACGCCTTACTCATATTTAAGAAAACTTTGTTATGAGGGTTTTAATAAAAAATATAAAGACTGTAAAGAAGACGTTACCGAAAGACTTGAGTATGAACTTAGCACTATAGAGGAAATGGGATATGTTGAGTATTTTCTTATAGTGTGGGATTTTATACATTTTGCTAAATCAAATGGCATAAGTGTAGGACCTGGAAGAGGCTCGGCGGCAGGAAGTATTGTTTCTTATTGTCTTGATATAACAACTATAGACCCTATAAAATATAACCTTATATTTGAAAGATTTTTAAATCCTGAAAGAGTTAGCATGCCGGATATAGACGTTGATTTTTGTTTTGAAAGACGTCAAGAAGTTATTGATTATGTTATTAAAAAATATGGCGATGACCATGTAGCGCAGATAATAACATTTGGAACAATGGCGGCAAGAGCGGCTATAAAAGATGTTGGAAGAGCTTTGGCTATACCTTATAATGATGTTGACAGAATATCAAAAATGATACCTTCCGAATTGGGAATGACAATAAATAAGGCGCTTAAAATAAACAGCGAGTTAAATGAGCTTTATAATACAAATGCTGATGTGGCTAAACTTATAGACACAAGCATTAGTCTTGAGGGGCTTCCAAGACACGCATCAACACATGCCGCCGGTGTGGTTATATGCCGTGACCCTGTTGTGGATTATGTGCCGCTTTATTACAGTGATGGTATTGTGTCTACACAGTACACAATGACTTTGCTTGAAGAATTGGGAATATTAAAAATTGATTTTTTGGGTTTAAGAACTCTTACGGTTATACAAAGCGCTTTAGACGAAATAAACAGAATACATAAAACAGATATAGACTTAGAAAATATTGAATATGATGACCAAAAAGTTTACGAGCTTATAGCGCAAGGAAAAACTGAAGGCGTTTTTCAGTTGGAGAGCGCTGGAATGAAAGTGTTTTTAAAAGACTTAAAGCCTAACTGTATTGAGGATTTAATCGCCGGAATATCTCTTTACCGCCCTGGTCCTATGGATTTTATACCAAAATATGTTAAAGGCAAAAAAAATTTTGGAAGCATAACATATACACACCATAGTTTGGAAGAAATACTTAAACCAACATATGGCTGTATAGTATATCAAGAGCAGGTTATGCAGATTGTTAGAAAATTAGCTGGATATAGCCTTGGAAGAAGCGATATTGTAAGAAGGGCTATGAGTAAGAAAAAAGCATCAGTAATGGCTAAAGAGCGCAAAAATTTTGTTTATGGCACTGAAGACGGTACAGTTTTGGGCTGTGTTAAAAACGGTATACCGGCTGAAACCGCAGAGAAAATATTTGACGAGATGACTGACTTTGCCAAATACGCGTTTAACAGAAGTCACGCCGCTTGTTATGCTGTTGTGGGCTACAAAACAGCATGGCTTAAAACATATTATCCTGTGGAGTTTATGGCAGCACTTATGAGTAGTGTTATAGATTTTCCTAATAAGGTATGCGAGTATATACAAGAGTGCAGCAAAATGGGCATAGAACTTCTTCCGCCAGACATAAATGAGGGTTTTGGAAATTTTTCGGTAGACGGAAAAAAAATACGTTTTGGTCTTATGGCTATAAAAAGTATAGGAGAGTCAGTTATAAACGCTGTTGTTAATGAGCGTAATAAAAATGGCAAGTATAAAACTTTTAAGGATTTTATAACAAGAGTAAGCGAAAAGGATATTAATAAACACGCGATAGAAAACCTTATAAAAAGTGGTGCTTTCGACTCTTTAGGCGCTAAACGCTCTCAATATATGGCTAATTTTAGAGGGATATATGATGGAGTGGTTCAAAGCAGAAAAAACAATATAGAGGGTCAAATAAGTCTTTTTGGAGCGCAAGAGTATAACGAAGTTCAAAAAGATAACTTTGAGGATATTGATGAGTTTTCAAACTCTAAAATATTAGCTATGGAAAAAGAGGTTTTAGGTATTTACATAAGCGGTCATCCTCTTTTGGAATATGAGGACGTGTTAAATGACAAAGTAAGCGCTTACAGCAAAGACTTTAATAAAGATGAATATGGAAACTGTGATATAAAAGATGGACAAAGGGTTGTACTTGGGGGTATTGTAAACTCGAAAAAAATTAAGTCAACTAAAAACAATAAAATAATGGCTTACATGAACCTTGAGGATATGTATGGAATAATTGAGACTATTGTTTTTCCTAATACATATTCTGTTTGGGGTGACTTTATACTTCCAGGAAGTATTGTTATTGTAAAAGGAAGAGCTGATATTCCGGCTGAAGGTGACGGAAAATTTATAGCTGAAGAAATAACACCGCTTAATTTAGAAAACTCCAATATACAAATGCCAGATAAACTTTATTTAAAAGTAAAAGATATGCAGCAATTAAGTAAAGCTAACAGAATAATAGAAAATTTTAGAGGCAATATACCAGTTATTGTAAAAGTGGAACAAACAGGAGATGTAATGAGAGCTTCATCACAATATTTTGCGTCTGACGATGAAATACTTATTGACGGACTTAAAATGCTATTAGGTGACAGCAATGTTGTTATGAGATATAAAACTATATAATCATTAATTATTATAGAATTAAAATTATCTGGATACAATATTATTGTGTAAAAAAATTAAATATGGGGGTTTATATATGAAAAGAACAAAAATATTATGTACTCTTGGACCAGCTACCAGCACTGTGGAAAAAATGAGAGAGCTTATAAAAAATGGAATGGACGCCGCCAGAATAAATTTTTCTCACGGAACATATGAGACACATACGGAGCTTATAAATAATCTTAAAGCCGTAAGAGAGGAGTTAAACGCGCCTATACCGCTTATACTTGACACAAAAGGACCAGAAATAAGAATTAAACGATTTAAAGATAACAAAAAAGTGTATCTTGAGCCAGGAAATCATTTTACGCTTACTAACCGTGATATTGAGGGAAACGAAAATATGGTAAGTGTTACATACCATAACCTTCCTTTGGAGATTAAAAAGGGAAATAGAATATTAATTGATGATGGACTTGTGGAGTTAAGGGTTTTAAATATAACAGATACCGATGTTGAATGTGAAGTTGTAAACGGCGGTTTTTTAAGTTCTAATAAAGGTGTGAATATACCGGATGTAAATTTGGATTTGCCTATACTTACACAAAGAGATATAGATGACTTAAAATTTGGTATTAAAATGGGTTTTGACTATATAGCGGCGTCATTTATACGCTCGGCTAATGATGTGCTTAAAATACGTCATGTGCTTGAGGAAAACGGCGGAAACGATATTTGTATAATATCTAAAATAGAAAGCCGTGAGGGCGTTAAAAACATAGACGAAATACTTGCTGTATCTGACGGTATAATGGTTGCCAGAGGAGATTTAGGTGTTGAAATACCTATAGATGAAGTACCTGTTGTTCAAAAAGAGCTTATAAAAAAAGCTAACGATAACTGTAAACCTGTTATTACTGCTACTCAAATGCTTGAGTCTATGGTAGCTAACCCACGCCCTACAAGAGCAGAGTCTAACGATGTTGCTAATGCTATATTTGACGGAAGTGACGCTATAATGCTTTCTGGTGAGACAGCTCAAGGAAGTTATCCGGCGGAGGCTGTTAAAATAATGGCTAAAATAGCCGAAACAACAGAAAGCAATATTGATTACTCAAAGGCGCTTAAAACTAATTACAGTATAGCCGATAAAAATATGACAAACGCCATAAGTTATGCGGCGTGCAGTATAGCGGCAGAACTTAAAACAAGCTGTATAGCCACAGTTACAAAAACAGGTCTTACAGCAAGAATGATAGCTAAATATAAACCTGTGTGTCCTATAGCTGTAAGCAGTAGTTCCGAAAGAGTATGGAGACAGTTAAATCTTGTTTGGGGCTGCAAACCAGTGCATGAGGAGGAAATAGAGGATAACGACAAAGTTTTTGATTTGGCATTAAGCACTGCTACAAAAAGCGGCATAGCAAAAAATGGAGATACAGTGGTAATAGCAATAGGTGTGCCTGTGGGCGTTTCTGGCTCCACAAACACTTTGCGTATAGATATAGTTGGAAGCGTTATATGCAAAGGTGAAGGTGTAGGCAACAAGAGAGTATCTGGTAAAGCCACAATAATAAACTTTTCTGGCGAGGCGGAAAAAAAGTTTAAAACAGGTGATATAATAGTTACAAACAAAATTGACAATACTATATTACCTTATATAAAAAGAGCAAGCGCGCTTGTTATAGGACCTTTGGAAAAAGAAAATGACCAGTGCTCAGAGCTTGTGGGCAATATTTTAGATATACCAGTTATAATGTGTAAAATAAATGTTACAGAGCTTATTAAAGATAACTCACTTATTACTGTTGATGGTAAAAAAGGGTTTGTGTATTTTGGTGTGCCAGACGAGAAAGAATAAAAATATAATTTGTCCCGCTTTTTAAGCGGGACAAAAAATTTAAATTAAAAATTACTAAAATTATAATCCTTGTTGTTTAAGCCATGCCCATATAACAAAATTATGAGGCATTATTTTTGAAAGTAAAATTTCTGTTTTAACATGTATTCCATATACTGATATGTCTTTGTTTTTAAACGCGTCTTTAAGAGCTTTTTTGGCTACTTTATTTGGGCTTACAATACCAGCAAATTTGTTTGTGGCTTTTTTGGCGCCTATTTTAGCCCTAATATATAAATTGGTTTTAATCCAGCCAGGACACACCGCCGTTGACACAATTCCTTTTTCTTTAAGTTCCTTATTAAGCGCTATTGAGTAATTTTTTACAAATGCCTTTGTAGAGCTATATATGTTTTGGTATGGCAAAGGCTGAAAAGCGGCTTGAGATGATATATTAATAATATGACTTTTGTTTTTCATGTGAGGAATACATATAACACACATAGCAACAACAGCGGAGCAGTTTAAATTTATCATATTAGCCGACTCGTAAATACTTATGTCGTTATATGAGCAAAATTTGGCATAACCGGCATTGTTTATAAGTATTTTTATATTTACGTTTGATAAGTTTTGGCTAAATTTGTTTATAGCGTTTATATCTGATAAATCAATGGGAAATATTTTTATTTTTTTACCAAACTGTATTTTAAGACGAGATAATTTTTTTTTGTTTCTTGATAATGCCCAAATCTCATCTATATTTTTGCTTTTTGATATAAGTTTTACAAATTCTCTTCCAAGACCACTACTTGCGCCTGTTATAATAGCTATGTTTTTAATAGTTATCACTTCTTTCTGTATTTTTTGTATTTAAGCAGTGTTTGTTTTTCTAATTTGATTAATTAAAAGAGTTAAAAAATATACAAACGATGATGTAAGTACTATTGTAGCGCCTGCTGATGTATCGGCGTAAAACGATATTATAAGACCTGTAACGCCACAAAACAAGCCTATTATAAGTGAGTAAAAATGATACTGTTTTGAGTTTGAGGCTATATTTCTTGCCGCCGCCGGCGGAAGTATTAAAAATGAGTTTATTGTAAGTATTCCTATCCATTTTACCGAAAGCATTACCGAAACAGCCAAAAGTATTACAAATATGTTTTCTATAAAAATGCAGTTTATGCCTCGGCTTGCCGCCAAAGACGAATTTATGCTTATTAAAAGTAAACGATTATATATTTTAAACCATACTAAATATGAAATAGCAAGAGTTATAAGCATTAATACAATTTCTTTAGGTGTTACAATTAGTATATCTCCTATAAGATATGACGAGTATTTTGAGAAACCTCCATTTTTTGACAATATAACTATTCCTAACGCTACGGATATAGATGAGAAAACGCTTATTATTGTGTCTGTTGACGCCGTTTTAAAATATTTTACACGGCTTATTATAAGTCCAAGCAGTATTCCAAACGCTACCATACTTAAAACAGGATTTTTAAGACCAATAAGTATTCCTATGGCTATGCCTGTAAAAGCGCTGTGACCAAGTGCGTCTGAGAAAAACGCCATTTTGTTGTTTACCGCCATTGTGCCAAGCATAGCAAAAAGCGGTGTTATAACTATAACTGCTATAAGCGCGTTTATCATAAATTTGTAATGTAAAAACTCAAAAGGAAAAGCGGATAGTATAGAGTATATTATTTCCATTATGTTCAGCTCCTATTCTATTAAACCAAAAGAGTTTTTAAACGCTTTTGATGAGAATACATAATCTACACTTCCTTGAGCTATAACTGTTTTATCTATAAGTATAGCTCTATCAGCGTATTGTTTTATTATATTAAGGTCGTGAGATACAAGCACTATAGCTATATGGTATTTATCGCGTATTGATATTATTTTTTTGTAGAATATATCAAGACCAACAGCGTCAACACCTGATACTGGCTCGTCGAGTATTAAAAGGTCTGGCATTGGGTCAAGCGCCATAATTAGCAAAACTTTTTGAAGCTCACCGCCGGATATATTGCCTAAAGACCTATCATATAAATACTCACACTCAAGCTCTTTAAGTTTTTGTTTTATATCGTTGGAATTATTTTTAGTTGTGCTAAGCCAAACAGGACGGCTATTTTTAGCAGACAACATAAAATTAGAAACGCTTATAGGAGTGCTTTTATCAAAAATTAACTGTTGCGGAACATAGCCTATAACAGGTTTTTTAATTATTTTATCATCATGGCTTTTAAATACTATGTTTCCAGAATAACTTCTTTCGTTTATTATGGCTTTAAGAAGAGTTGTTTTTCCAGCGCCGTTTCTGCCTATTATAGCCGTAAGCTCTCCACAGTGGAGAGATAGATTTATGTTGTTTATAATTATGTCATTATGGTTTTTGACATATAAGTTTTGAATGTCAACACGGCAAAGACCGCAGTTATTGTGGTATGTTGAGGAATTTGTACTCATTTGTTTTTAGCCTCGCTTATAATTGATATATTGTTTTTCATTGCGGATATATAATCGTTTGATGAGTTTGTGTACGTTAGAGGGTCTAATATATATACTGGTATGCCGGTTTCTCGGCTTAGAGTGTTAGCAAAAACGATACCATTGTCATCAGCGCAAAATATAGCGTCTATATCAGAATTTTTAGCCAAATTAGAAATATCCGCCATTTGTCTAGCGGTTGGCGTAACATTTTCATCAATTTCTATTTCTGCTGTTATATCAATGCCGTTTTCGGTAAGCATATAATAAAAAGCCTCGTTAAAAGATATAGCCTTAAATGGTTTGGTATTTTGTAATTTCTCAATTTTGTCAACACTTTTTATAAAATTGGCTTTATTATTTTCAAGTGTATCTGAATAATGTGGATATATTTGTTTGAGACCGTCACATATATTCTCGGCTTGTGTTTTTACCATATCAAGGCTTGTCCATATATGGCTGTTGTTACTATTTATATCGTCATTATTTTTAAACAAGCCGTTTGATGAGTCTATTATTTTTATGTTTGAATTGTCAATAGCTTTTTGCATAAAGTCGTTTTCCATTCCAGCACCGTTTATAATTAAAACTGAGGCGTCATTTATAAGCCTCATATCAGTTGATGTAAGCTGATAATCATGCAGACAGCCAGTTTGGGGATGAGCCATGTTTTTTAACTGTATATCGGTGTTTTCGGTAATTATTTGGGCTATAATGTATACTGGATAAAACGATGTGAGTATTATATTGCTGTTTTCAGCTTTTTTACATGATGAAAAACATAATGTTATATTTATTGACACAAAAATTATAAAGAACTTTTTAAAAAAACTCATATTTAGCTCCCTTACATATTAATTATTTAAGATTTTATGCGTGTTTGGTTTTGTTGTCAA
Organism: uncultured Eubacteriales bacterium; assembly: GCA_949743655.1. Classification (GTDB taxonomy): domain Bacteria; phylum Bacillota; class Clostridia; order Lachnospirales; family Anaerotignaceae; genus Neoanaerotignum_A. Next base: position 28,389 of record CATJUP010000101.1, on the reverse strand, counting down.
TACCAAAACGGTATAAGGAGCGTATTTGTACATTATTTAAAAAACAAATATAAATTTTATAATTATAAAACCATTTGTCAATACACACATTCGTAAAATAAATTATTGTGCCTTAGCTTAATATGTGGTATAAAATATATAAGTGTTTTTGCTCGTTAAGGAGGAGTGTTAATTTGGCGGATTATACTGTAAGAGGTTTTAAAGGCAAATTTCCGGTTATACCAAAAAGTTGTACTATATTTGAAAACTGTTCAATTTACGGCAATGTTATTTTTGGTGAGAACTGTGTTGTTATGCCTAACTGTGTTATACGCGCCGAAAGCGGTAAAGTAATTATTGGCGACAACACTAACATACAAGATTTATGCTGTATACATACTGACACATATGAGGGCGCTGATGTTATTATAGGCTCTAACGTAACTGTGGGGCATAGGGCACTGCTGCATGCGTGTAATGTTGAGGATGGGGCGCTTATAGGTATGGGCGCTATAGTGCTTAATGGCGCGGTTGTTAAAAAAGGCGCTATGGTATCTGCTGGTGCTATTGTTACTCAAAACAGCATTGTGCCTCAAAATACTCTTGCTGTTGGCATTCCGGCAAAAATAAAACGCGATGTTAATTATAACGAGATTGAAGACATGAAACTTACTATTGAGGAATATAGAGAAGTTGCCAAAGAATATAAACTGGAGGTATTTTAATATGGCTTATTCATATCAAACAAGCGGAATTTGCGCAGGAAAAATTGACTTTGATGTACAGGATGGAAAAGTAAAAAATGTAAGATTTCATGGAGGATGTCCTGGAAACCATATAGGTATACAAAACCTTGTTGAGGATATGCCTGTTGATGACGTTATTGAAAGGCTTAGAGGCGTAAAATGTGGCAATAGAACATCCTCTTGCCCTGACCAGTTGTCTAAAGCCCTTGAGGAGTACAAAAAAACTCAAAAATAATAAATTTAAAAAGCGTTAAAATATTTTTAAATTTGGGATTAAAACCAAATACTTACTATTGTTTTAAGTATAACCGTGAGTTAAAGGAATGTATTTCCATAACCTCACGGTTTGTTACACTGTATATTAAGGAGCGTTAAAAATGTCTTTTAATGAGGATGATTTTGTTTCGATTGACACTAATTTTATAGAAAACTTAATGCCTAACGCTCCCGCTATATACACGGTTGTATATATTTACGCCGTTAAAAGTGGCAGCGGTGTTTTGGTAAAAGATGTGGCGGAAAAACTTAATATGGCTTATAATGATGTTTTGGCAGCAGCTATGTATTGGCAGGATAGACATTTACTTAAAATTGAGAGCGATAGTTTTGTTTTTTATGATAATTATGACGCCAAAGAAGATACAAAAACAAAAAAATATATAATTAATGACCACCAGCCACAGTATCAGCCAGAGGAACTTGAGATATATAGAGAAAAAAACCCAGATGTAAGATTTCTTTTTGATATGGCGCAGGGAAAAATTGGAAGAATGTTGAGTTATAACGATATGTCGGTTATATTCTCGCTTTATCATTGGCTTGGTCTTAAATTGGAGGTAATAAGTATTCTGCTTGACTTTTGTGTTCAAAATGGACACCGAAACATGAGATATATTGAGACTGTTGCTATAGATTGGTGTGAAAGCAATATAAACGATGAGACATCGGCTAAAGAGAGAATAAATAAATATAATACTGTTTATGCCAATATAATGAGATATATGGGCATTGGAGGAAAAGAGCCTATAGATAAACAAATACATTATATGGAAAAATGGGTTAATGATTATAAAATGCCTGACGAGCTTATAAAATTAGCTTGTGAAAAGTCGGTTATATCAACTGGTAAAGCGGCTTTTGGATACGCCGACAGTATATTAAAAGCATGGTATAATTCCGGTTTTAAAACTATAAAAGAAGTGGAGCAAAGTGAAAAAGTTTTTGCCGAGAACAAGAAAAAAGCGGCAGAGGCTAAAAAAAATAATGAGAGTTACTCTAAACCAAAAAATAATAGGTTTTTAAATTATGAACAAACAGAATATGATTATGATGCTTTGGAGCGTATGGCTATAGAAAGGCTAAACACGGAGGGAAATTAAAATGCCTGGAAGAAGTGACATATACAAACAGGTAATTAAATATTTTGATTTGCTATCGACAGATTTAAAGGCTCAAATACACCAAAAACAGGAAAAAATTTACAATGCTTGTCCAAGAGTTAAAGAAATAGACAACGAACTATCTGTTTTGGGTATAAAGTCGCTTAAAGAGGCTTGTAAAAATGGAGATGTTGAAACAGTTAGAATAGAGTTTGAAAAAAAAGCAAATGCTCTTAAAGCCGAAAAAATTAGAATAATGGAACAAAATGGTTTTAATGAGGAATTTATTAAACCTGTTTATAAATGTGAAAAATGTAATGACACAGGTTTTATAAACTCAAAACAATGTTCTTGCTTTACTCAAAAGATAGTCGACTTAGCTTATAAAGGTTCTAATATAAGTGATTTAAGCAAGAGTTTTGATGATTTTGACATCAGTTTTTACAGAAATGAGAAATATGATAACGAATTTATAACACCGAGAGAAAATATTCAAAACATACTTAAAATCTGCAATTATTTTATTGAAAACTTTAATAATGAGAAAAGCGGGCTTTTATTTTACGGAAAAGCTGGACTTGGAAAAACATTTTTATGCAACTGTATAGCGAGAGAAATTATAAACAAGGGTTATACGGTTTTTTACAGCACAGCAGGACAGCTTTTTAAATCAGCCGAGAAAGAGCGCTTTAGACGTGATGAGGAAGAGGCGGTTACAAATTTTTCTGACGATATACAATCGGTTGATTTGCTTATAATAGATGATTTGGGTACTGAATTTGCTAACTCTTTTACAGATTCAGAATTATTTGATATTTTAAACACAAGACTTATGAACAATAAACCTGTTATAATATCAACAAATTTATCAATAAATAATATACGCGACAATTACTCAGATAGAATAGCCTCGAGGATAGTTGGAAATTATAGAATAATACGTTTTTTAGGAGACGATATAAGAATACAAAAAATGTATAGTCATTAAAAATTAGCCCTCAATATAAATTGAGGGCTAATTTATTAATATATTTTGTGTGTATCAATTCCATTTTGGTCTAAAGTGTAGAATATAAGACTTGGTTCGGTGTCGTTTTGGGAATAATTTATTGATGAGGTATACCATACAGCTTTTTGGTTATACATTATAGGCTGGCAGTCGGATAAAACTCCTGTGGTCTTGCGTATTTCGCCTATACTTCCGTCAGAGGAATAAGTAGCGTAATATAAAGTGTCTTCTAATTCTGTAACAGCCGTTAAATTAGTTTTAGGGTTAAACATAATGTATCCGCCAGAAGTTCCGTTTTGAACAATTACAGGCGTTCCCATAGGCTGACCAGAAGGCGTTATTTGAGTAGTTTTTGTTTTTAAGCTCTTTTTATCTGTATAAGCTATGTATATTGAAGGGTCAGAACCGCTTGTAGATTTGCTGTCGTAAGAATAAGCCGTTATATATCCGCTGTCTGTTTCGGCAAAACCGCCAACACTTGCGCCAGTACTGTTGTTGCCTACTGTGCCGTCAAATTTTTGTATTGTGGCGTTAGAAACAGACTTTGAGAATTTGGCTTTTCCAGCGTCACCAGAATATTTTGTTAAAACAATTTCTCTTGGGTAAGCATCGCCGTGGTCTATGGCTACAATATTATTGTTTTGGTCGGCAATTATAAACTGATTAAATGAGTGACTTACATATCCCGTGGATATATTTGATACATTATATCGGCTATCTGTGATTTTCATGTCACTTTGTTTAACAGCTAATGTTAAATTTGACTGGTGATTTAACCCGTCTTTGCTTTTATACATTTCATGGCTTGTGCGTATATATAACATATTGTCTTTTTCAGAACAGCGTAAAGAACCAGCATCGAAAGGAACTGTTGTGTTAGCTCCTTTAAGCTCCGCATGACCTAAACGCTCCCAATTTTTGGAGTATTTTACAACACGTATAACCTCGGCGCTGTTGTCTTCAGCACTGTTTGTTTGACCAAATATAATAAAATTATATTCTTTACCGCTGAAAAAACCTCCCCAAATAGGCAGTTCCATAGGCAGTTCACGCTGTGATTTAAATGAAAAATCACTGTTAAACTCCTCTAAACATATTTCATCACCAAATACTGATAAACACGTAAGTCCGCCGTCAGAGTTGTTGTATATATGAGATTTTATTGTTGATGCCCACATTGAGTAATCATTTTTAAACGCGTTGCTGCCGTGGGCGCGCATTGAATTAATATCTGTGCGAGGTTCAGTTGCTAAAACTGTTGTAAATGATGACGATATTAATACCGCTGTTAAAACCGCAATACTCGTTAGTTTTTTAAAAAGTCCCATTTTAATTCCCCCTAAAAAGCGTTTTATTACTGTTTTATGAAAGTAATTTAAAAAGCGTCATAAATTTTTTTTCGGCTTCAAAAAAAGGCACAAACTTAAATTCTGGTTTAGAAAACATTATTGGCTCTTCTTCGTATATTTTTTCGCCTGTAAAATGCAAAAACTCATGATACAGCAGACAGTTGTCAATATTTACAACAGGTTCATACTCGTTTTTATTTGGTATATAACCTATAAATTTTGAGTAAACAACATCCTGTATACATTTCTCAATTTTAAAATAATCTGGTATATGTTCTTTAACCGGACGTATAATATCGGCTATATAAGCCTCGCTCGCGTCATGCAAAAGACACATGAGAGCAGTTTTTTTGTCAAAGTCACGGTAAAGTGCTTCCTCACAGCAGTGAACACAATGCTGACATACCGAATAAAACTCCGAAAAATGCCCATTTGCTCTTACCATAAGCGAAAGGGCATGAGATATATCTTTTATGTCTATGTCTTCGGCTTTTGGTGAAAGAGGTTGTATATGTTTTTTTGTATATGTTGTAATAAACTCGTTCATTAATACGCTCCCTAAAAAAAGAAGTTGTTATATATTATGCGCTTTTATTTATATTGAGAAATAGTAATTTTTTTAATTAAATGAGCGCTTTACATTTCTTTTAAGTAAGCCGAATATTTTATGTTTTCAAGTTTTTCAGCTTTTTTGATAACAGTGTTTTCAAGCTCTTTTTTAAATTCCTCAACTTTATTGTATACATTTTCATCAAAAGCGCCTAATATTTGGGCAGCTAATATACCGGCATTTTGAGCGCCGTTTATGGCTACAGTGGCTACAGGTATACCAGGCGGCATTTGGCATATTGAATATAAAGAGTCAACACCGCTTAATGTAGATGTTTTTATGGGCACTCCTATTACAGGAAGGCTTGTCATAGCCGCGGTCATGCCAGGAAGATGTGCCGCTCCACCAGCACCGGCTATAATTACTTTTATACCTCTTTCGTGAGCTTTATGCGCGTGTTCATACATTCTGTCGGGCGTTCTATGCGCTGATACTATTGTAAGCTCGTAAGGTATATTAAGTTTGTCAAGTAGTTTTGCTGCCTCACTCATTACAGGCAAGTCGGAGTCACTGCCCATTATTATTGATACTAATGGTTTCATATTTTAATCACCTCACTAAACATTTTATCATTTATTTATAGCCATTTAAAGGTTTTTTTAATATTTGTTGTTTTGATTTTGGTATTTATTTGTTATAATATATTTAAGTTTTATGCGCAAACAGAAAGGCGGGATGTTTATGGAATTTGACACTATTAAAATTGACAGCAAGTTTATTGAAAGAAAAAAACTTGTAAAAGAATTTGTAAACAGTCAGGAATATATTCCTCTTAGACGCGGAGAAATGAGAGTTGTTCTTCAAGTGCCAAAACAGGAACAGGAATATTTTAACGCGGTTATAGACAGCCTTATGTTGTCAGGCGATATATATGAGACTAAAAAGGGTAAAATAGTAACAACAAGCTCTATTAATCTTTATCCAGCAGTGTTTATATCAAACCCAAAAGGTTTTGGTTTTGCCCGTCTTGAGGATAGCAATGATAACGATGTTTATATACCGCCAGAAAACACATTTAATGCCATGCACAAAGACAAAGTGCTTGTGCGTATTACACATCCGGCTTATGGCACAAAACGAGCATTGGGAGAAATAGTAAAAATACTCTCACAATCAACTGAGGTAATAGTTGGCACGTTTGATGAGGGAAAGGGCTTTGGTTTTGTTGTTTGTGATGATAGAAAAATAAACGACATATTTATACCAAAAGGCTCTACAAAAGGTGCTGTTACAGGAAGTAAAGTTGTAGTAAACGTAACTAAACACCCTTCGCCAAACAAATGCGCCGAGGGAGAAATAGTAGAAGTATTGGGACATAAAGATGACCCTGGTGTTGACATACTTTCTATTATACGACAGTTTAATTTGTCTGTTGATTATCCAGAAGACGTGTATGAGCAAACCGAAAATATGCCAGAGGACATTACTAATGCAGAAATAGAAGGAAGAGAAGATTTAAGAAATATTATTACTGTTACAATAGACGGCGATGACTCAAAAGATTTTGATGATGCTGTAAGTCTTGAAATACTGGACAATGGAAATTATAATCTTGGAGTGCATATAGCTGACGTAAGTCATTATGTTACTGAAAATTCTCCACTTGATAAAGAGGCTTACAAAAGAGGAACAAGTGTTTATATGGCTGACAGAGTTATACCTATGCTTCCTCACAGGCTGTCAAATGGAATATGCTCATTAAATCCTAATGTTGACAGACTTACTTTAAGCTGTATTATGGAAATTGACCACAGTGGCAATGTTATAAATCATCGTGTTGTTGAAGCTGTTATAAATTCTAAATGTCGTATGACTTATACAAAAGTAAACAAAGTTATAGAGCACCACGATAATGAACAAATTAAAGAGTATATGGATTTTGTACCTATGCTTGAAGACATGAATAAACTTAGACTTATACTAAATCACAAAAGAAAACAAAGAGGTTCTGTTAATTTTGATTTTCCAGAGACTAAAATAACGCTTGACAACAATGGAAAAGTAATAAATATAGGACCTTATGAGAGGAATTTTGCCACAAACCTTATAGAAGAATTTATGCTTGTTTGCAACGAAACAATAGCCGAGGACTATTATTGGCAAGAAACACCTTTTGTTTTTCGTAACCATGAACAACCTGATGGTGAGAAAATAGAAGGGCTTAAAAAACTTATATCAGCTTTTGGTTATAAAATAAAAGGAAAAGATGAAATTCACCCAAAAGAGATACAAAGCCTCGTTGAAAAAGTAGGCGGTACTCCTCAGGAGCATATTATAAGCAGAATGATTTTAAGAAGTATGAAACAAGCTAAATATCAAGCCGAAAATTTAGGACATTTTGGATTGGCGGCAAAGTTTTACTGTCATTTTACATCACCTATAAGAAGGTATCCAGATTTGCAAATACACAGAATAATAAAAGAGGTTATAAATGGCGGTATTTTGCCTAACAGAATTAATCACTATGATAAAATACTTTCAGAGGTGGCTTATCACTGTTCCACAACAGAACGTACTGCCGCTGATGCCGAAAGAGAGAGCGACAGACTTAAAATGGCACAGTATATGAGTGAGCATATAGGTGAAGAATATTATGGCATTATATCAGGCGTTACAAGTTATGGTATATATGTGGAGCTTGATAATACTGTGGAAGGAATGGTATCTTTAAACGCTATTGAGGATGATTTTTATGATTATGAGGAAGAAAATTTATGTGTTGTAGGAAAACGCACAGGCAAAATATACAGGCTTGGCGATAATGTTAAAATAAAAGTTATACGTGCTGATATACAAGCACGTACAGTTGATTTTATGTTTGCTTACGAGGAAGGAGAAGAATAATGGAAATTAAAAATGTTGCTCTTGTTGGTTTTGGTGCTATAGGCTGTGTTTATGCCAAAAGGCTTGTGGATTATTTGGGTGATAATTTTGCTGTTATAGCTGGAGGAGCGCGAGCCGAAAGGATACGCCAAAAAGGTGTTGTTGTTAATGGTAATTTGGTAAAACCGCGTGTTGTAGAGCCAGAGCAAAAAGACTGGAAAGCGGACTTAGTTATTTTTACTGTTAAAAACTATCATTTAGCTCAGGCGCTTGACGATGTTAAAAACATAGTTAGCGAAAATACGATTTTTGTTACTGTGCTTAATGGAATAACCGCAAGAGACGAAATAAAAGTGGCTTATCCAAACAATACAGCTCTTTATGGCATAGGTATGGGTATAGACGCCGTAAGAGAGGATAACTCAGTAAATTGCACATGTGAGGGTGTTATACAGTTTGGTGAGGCAGACAACACAAATATTTCTAATACAGTAAGTGCTGTTAAAACTGTTTTTGACAATGCCGGTGTGGGTAATGAGGTTTGCCCTGATATGATAAGAACTATATGGCATAAGTGGATGATAAACGTAAGCACAAATCAGCTTTCGGCAATAGTAAGAGCAGGATACGGCGACTTTTTGTCTGTGCCAGAACTTAACAAGGCAATGCACGAGGTTATGAGTGAAGTTATAAGCCTTGCCAACAAAAAAGGCGTTAATATTACTGAAGAGGACGCTTATAACTACGAAAAGAAAATGATTACATTTGACCCTGTGGGAAAAACATCTATGCTTCAAGATATTGAAGCTAAAAGACACAGTGAGGTGGATTATTTTGCCGGTACTGTAATAAAAATTGGCAAAGAGCTTGGAGTGCCTACACCATGGAATGACAGAATTTATCTTATTATAAAAACACTTGAGAAACTTTATTAAAATTAATGACAGCCAATTTTTGGCTGTCAACATAATACATTTTTTGATTTCCAAATAATTTTTGCTAAAACGGAAATTGCGGCACTTAAAAAACAGCAAAAAACTTTACTGATAAAATAAATAAATTTAAGGAGACGAATTTTTTATTTAAAATTTCTTTCGTCTCCTTTTTAAAGTTTAAGAAAAAAAGATATATTTGTTATATAAACATAAACTAAAATAGCTTTGCCAATAACTCTTACACACATTAGTTAAAAGTTAAAGTTCTTTCGTTTCATTTCTTTCAAGAAAGATATGTGTATTTGATGCGTAAACATAAACTAAAATAGCTTTGCCAATAAATCTTGCATACAATGGTTAAAAGTTAAAGTTCTTTCGCTTCCTTTCTTTCAAGAAAGGAAGAAGGATTAAAGGTTTATGCTTTCTTCAAGCGCATTGCGAGTTTGTTCAATTTGCTCGTCTGTAAGCTCAAGCTGTTTCCAACTTACGTTTACTGAGTCATTCTCATAACGAGGAATTAAGTGTATATGAAAATGGTTTACAGTTTGACCAGCTATAACTCCATTGTTTTGAACAACATTCATGTTGTCAAAACCAAAAGTTTTTTTCATTATTGGCGCTAATTTAGCAGCGAACTCAAAAAGGCGTCCAGCAAGTTTTGGTTCAATACTAAATATATTTTCTACATGTTTTTTGGGTATTATAAGCACATGACATTTATTAGCTGGAAATCTGTCTAATATAGCTTTAAACTCATCATTTTCATAAATTGTAGCTGAAGGAATATCACCATTTATTATTTTGCAAAATATACAATCACTCATTTGTATTCTCCTTTGTATTTTAATTTTAAAGCGTAAAGTATTGTAATAATGCTATAGACTTAATTAGTCTGATAAAAAAAGTATATCATTACTAATTTTTATAATCAAGTTTTTAATTGTTATTTAACTGATTATTGTTATATTGAGGTGTATTGTCTATAAGCAGCATTGTACACAAAACAGCGTGATTTTGGTCATCATTCATAACCATGCAAATAGGGTCGTAAAACTGAGTTTGAGTACAGCCTATTGTTTCGGCAAGGTCTCTATAAAATCTGGCACTCTCAATTTCGTTTACTATAGCAGTGTTAAGCAATACTTCCACATTTTCGGTGTCAGGTTCTTGATTAATATTTTGAGTTTCAGCATTTTCTGGTATATCTGTGCTTTCACATGTTACGCCTGTCTCTTCTTCAATGCGGTCTTTAAGCTCCTCAAGACTTTTTTTATCACGCATTTCGTCAATGTACATACTTCTAACTATTTCTTTGTATTTTTCATTAGGTATAAGATTTATTATGATATTATACATATCAGCCGCTGTCTGTTTGTTTTTTATACCTTGCATTAAAAGCTCTATAACTCTTTTTGTATGCTCTACACTTGGCACATATTCGGCGGCGAAAATCTCTTTTTTGTTGTTATAATTAGATGAAGTATATGGATACATATTTAATCCTCCTTGTTTTACACTTTAAATTAGAATTTATTTATTTATATTCATATATAAAGCGTAAAATGAGAAAATATAGTTTTGCGCTTAGATTTAATCGTGTATAATATATTTTATAGTGTTAAATATACAAAGAACGGAGGAGTTATTGTTGAAAACTATAATTCTTACAGGAGGCGGAACGGCTGGTCATGTTACGCCTAATATAGCGCTTATACCAGAGCTTAAAAAGGAAGGATACAAAATTGTGTATGTAGGTGAAAAAGAAGGTATAGAAAGGACACTTATAGAAAAAAAAGGAATAGAGTATCATTTTGTATCTACTGGAAAATTAAGACGATATTTGTCTAAACAAAACTTTACTGATATTTTTAAAGTAATGAAAGGTGTTTTTGAGGCTAAAAAGATTATTAAAGATATAAAACCTGACATTGTTTTTTCTAAAGGCGGTTTTGTAGCTGTACCTGTTGTTTTAGGGGCAAAAATGAATAATATACCTGTAATAGCACATGAGTCTGATATGACACCAGGACTTGCGAATAAAATAGCTATGCCTTTTGCTAAAAAGGTATGTACAACATTTCCAGAAACAGTTAAATATATAGGTGAAAAGGGTGTAAACACAGGCACGCCTATAAGAAAAGAGCTTTTTGAGGGAGACAAGAAAAAAGGACTTGATATATGCGGTTTTGATAACTCAAAACCAATAATTATGACTATGGGCGGAAGTTTAGGCTCTAAAAAAATAAATGAAACTTTAAGAGAGATTTTAACAGACATACTAAAAAAATATCAGCTTGTTCATATATGCGGAAAAGGCAATATAGACAAAACGCTTTTAAACTTGAAAGGTTATAAAGAGTTTGAGTATGTATCAGAACAGTTACCCCATATTATGGCGGCAGCAGATATGATTATATCACGTGCAGGTTCAAATTCAATATCCGAGTTTTTATCTTTAAGGAAACCGGCGCTTTTAATACCTCTTTCGGCAAAAGCAAGCAGAGGAGACCAGATATTAAATGCCGAGAGTTTTGAAAAACATGGTTATTCACTTGTGCTTAAGGAGGAGGAAATGACAGGCAAAACACTTTTGGAAAATATTGATAAACTTTATAACTCAAAACAAAAACTTATAAACGAAATGGAAAAAAGCCATTTGTCAAACGGTGTAAAAAATGTTATGGATATTATAAAACTTTACTCCTAAAAATAATTTGACAAAAGCGTATTATATATTTACAATTTATCCTATGAATAAAACACGAATGGAGTTGATATTAATTGAAAAAATTTGTTTGTTTGGTTATAATTGCTGTAATTATGTTGTCGGGGTGTTCAGCATCGGCTGAAACTAAAAACGATAACTCAACCCAGTCAAGCGCTAATAGCAGCCAAGAAAATAATGAGATTGAGGAATTGAAAAAAGAGCTATTTACAACTGGAGATAAATTTCCGCAGCTTGAGGAGCCAAAAAACGGTGAAGAAATAGTTGTGCTCACAACAAATATGGGAGTTATAAAAATAAAACTTTGTCCAGAAGAAGCGCCTGAAGCTGTTGAAAATTTTAAAGGTCTTGTTGAAAAAGGGTATTATAATGGAATTAAATTTCACAGAGTGCTGAATGATTTTATGGTTCAAGGCGGAGATCCTGACGGAAACGGCACAGGCGGTGAGAGTATTTGGGGCGAAGACTTTAAGGACGAGCTAAAAGGTGATATGTATCATTTTAGAGGAGCTTTGGCTTATGCCAACAGAGGAATGGACACAAACGGAAGTCAGTTTTATATTGTTCAATCGCCAAATATACAAGAAGGATATTTTGAATATATAGACGAAATCGTTAAACAGTATGGCGACAGCGAAATACTTTCGGATAACACATCCGGAAAAATAATAAGAGTAAATTACAGTGATAAGGCTATTGAAAATTATAACTCTTTGGGCGGAACGCCATTTTTGGATTTTGGATACACTGTTTTTGGTCAGGTTTTTGAGGGAATGGAAGTTGTTGACAGCATAGCCGCTGTTGAGACAAAAGAGTCCTCAAACGGTGAAAAAAGTGTTCCTGTTAGTGATGTGATAATTGAAAAAGCTGAGATAGCGATTTATAATAAACTGTAAAAGTAATTAAATTTAAAAAATTAATATACGTCAAAAGTCGTTGGATACTTAAAGTAGGGGGAGAAAAATGCAGAAAACCAAATATATATTTGTAACAGGAGGGGTTGTATCTGGTCTTGGAAAGGGTATTACAGCCGCATCACTTGGAAGACTTTTAAAGGCGCGTGGATATGGTGTTACAATACAAAAATTTGACCCATATATAAATCTGGACCCTGGCACAATGAGTCCTTATCAGCATGGAGAGGTTTTTGTTACCGAAGATGGCGCCGAGACTGACCTTGACCTTGGACATTATGAGAGATTTATAGACGAAAATCTTAATATAAACAGCAATACCACTACTGGAAAAGTATATTGGTCAGTGCTTAACAAAGAAAGAAAAGGAGAGTATCTTGGCGCTACTGTACAGGTAATACCGCATATAACAAACGAGATTAAAGAAAGAATATTTAGAGCGAGCAAAATTAATAGCCCTGATATTGTAATAACAGAAATAGGTGGAACTGTAGGCGATATTGAGAGTCATCCATTTCTTGAGGCTATAAGACAGGTTTCGAGAGAAATAGGGCGCGAGAATTGTTTGTATATACATGTTACTCTTATACCTTATTTGTCTAAGGGCGGCGAAATGAAAACAAAACCGACACAACACTCAGTTAAAGAGCTTTTGTCTATAGGTATACAGCCAGATATAATAGTATGCCGCACCGAACACGAAATAAGCGCCGAGATGCGTTCAAAATTATCACTTTTCTGCAATGTTGAAAACGACTGTATTATACAAAACTTAGACGCTGACAGTCTTTATGAGATACCTATAATGCTTGAAAAAGAGGGTTTAGCAAAAGCCACATGCCGCCGCTTGGGTTTGAATAACACAAATCCAGAGCTTAACGATTGGCTTGAAATGCTCGAAAAAGAACGCAACATGAGCGGTAGTGTGAATATAGCGCTTGTAGGCAAATATGTGGAGCTGCATGACGCTTATTTATCTGTTGTTGAGTCGCTTCATCATGCTGGTATACACAACGGTGTTAATGTTAATGTACAATGGATTAACGCCGAGTATCTTAAATATGAGAACGCTGAAAATGTTTTTGCTGATACAGCGGGAATACTTGTGCCAGGGGGATTTGGCGACAGAGGGCTTGAAGGAAAAATATCGGCTATAAGATACGCAAGAGAGAATAAAATACCGTTTTTTGGAATATGCCTTGGTATGCAATGTGCTGTTATAGAATATGCCAGAAATGTAATGGGCTGGAGTGACGCTTTTACATCGGAAGTAAGCCCTGATACGTCACACCCTGTTATAGACCTTATGCCTGAACAAAAGGATATTGAGGATTTGGGAGGAACAATGCGCCTTGGGGCTTATCCTTGCAAACTTTTGTCAGACTCTTTTGTTTATAGCGCTTACGGTGAGGAGCTTATATATGAGCGCCATAGGCACAGATATGAGTTTAACAATATGTATAAAAAAGATTTTATAAACGCTGGTATGAACATTACAGGTCTATCGCCTAATGAAAAACTTGTTGAGAAAGTAGAAATTAAAGAACATCCATGGTTTGTAGGCGTTCAGTTCCATCCAGAGTTTAAATCAAGACCAAACAGACCTCATCCGCTGTTTAGAGACTTTGTTGCTGCTGCCGCTGAGTACAAAGCGGATTAATTGTGAGTTTAAAAAACATTATATATAAAAAGAATATGAAATAAATATATTAAAACAAATTTTAACAAAGTTGTATGTGTTGTGGATGAAATAACAAAGTTTACTTATTTAAATAAGCGAAATTTATGTCTAAATAAAAATGTATTAAAAAATGCTGTCGGCTGTGAGTATTTTTGAAAAATAAAAATAGACTTTGACTATTGTATATGGGTATAAATAATACAACATAGCCTAACATAAAAGTAAATTTGGCTTTAAGGCTAATTTAAGTGCGAGAGTAAAAATTTATTTTTTAAAGTTTATTGTTGCAAAAAAACACAATATGTATTATTATTCAAATAAGTTAAAACTGAACTAAAGCAAAACAAAAGGAGAGAATATTAAAATATGAGCATTTATGAAGACTGGCTTAAAAAAGCCTTTACAAGTGAGGGAAAAAGCGTTGACGCTGTTTGGAATGTTTATCTTCCAGCAGAACAAAAAGTTTATGAGTATATACTTGAAAATAAAGTTACTAACATAAACGGAACCGTTACCGAGCTTTGTGAGAGATTTGATATGCCAGTTGACTATGTTATAGCTTTTGTTGATGGTATTAACGATATACTTGATGATAAGTATGATGTTAATCAGCTCGACGAGAACTCGTATATTGAAATCAATATAGATTTTAAAAAATTATACAAAAAAATGGTTGAGTACCGCGCGGAACATTTATACACGCTTAAACAATGGAACAATATTTTTGATGAGACGGAACAAAAAATACTTTATACCGAGCAAAGAAACAGCCGTACAGTTGTAAAAGGTAAAAAAGTTGGAAGAAATGACCCTTGCCCTTGTGGAAGTGGTAAAAAATACAAAAAATGCTGTGGTGCTAATTTATGATAACTTGTTTTGAGAAATTGGACAACAATAACACTGATGAAATTATTAATAAAGCCGCGAGAATTCTTAAAAAGGGAGGTCTTGTGGCTTTTCCTACAGAAACAGTGTATGGTCTTGGTGCAAACGGGCTTAATGCCGAGGCTTGCCGAAAGATATACGAAGCTAAAGGAAGACCGTCAGATAATCCGCTTATACTGCATATAGGCGATATTAAGCAGTTGTATGATATTGTAGTTGATATACCTGATAATGCTAAAAAGTTAATCGACTCGTTTTGGCCTGGACCAATGACTGGTATATTTAATAAAAGTAATATTGTGCCGTCATCTGTATGCGGAGGTTTAAATACTGTTGCAGTAAGATTTCCGTCAAACGAAACGGCTAAAAAACTTATTTTAGCCTCTGGTGTACCTTTGGCGGCGCCAAGTGCAAACACAAGCGGAAAACCCTCGCCTACAAAAGCGGAACATGTACAGCACGATATGAATGGAAAAATAGACATGATTATAGACGGCGGGGAATGTGATTTTGGAATAGAGTCTACAATAATAGATTTTACTGAAAAAATTCCTGTTATACTAAGACCGGGAGCTATTACTAAAGAAATGCTCGAAAATGTTGTGGGAAAAATAGTTTTTGATAAGGCAGTTTACTCTTTGTTATCAGAAGGCGAAAAACCCAAAGCCCCTGGAATGAAATATAAACATTACGCTCCTGAGGCGGATATTGTGCTTGTAAATGGCAGTACCGAAAATGTTGTAAAAAAAATAAATTCTCTTTTAAGCGAAGATTTTAAAAATGGTTTAAAATCGGGCGTTATGTGCAGAGAAAGTAATTTGAAATTATATAACTCAAAATTTGTGCTTAGTTTTGGAAACAGCGCGGATACAGCCGGAAAAGTTTTATTTGATAATTTAAGAAAATTTGACGATATTAGTATAAACAAAGTTTATTCCGAAACATTTGACGAAAGTAACGTGGGAATGGCTGTTATGAACAGGCTTAAAAAAGCCGCCGGTTATAAAATTATAAACGTATAGAGCTTTAAGTTGATATTTGTCGAAATAAATGTTATATTAAAGCTATGATATAAAAATTTTCCTTCCTTTCTTCCTTTCTTGAAAGAAAGGAAGCGAAAGAACTTTAACTTTTAACAATTATGTGCAAATGTTATTGGCAAAGCTAATTTAGTTTATGTTTACACAGCAAATACAAGTATATTTCTTGAAAGAAAGAAAGCGAAAGAACTTTAACTTTTAACAATTATGTGCAAATGTTATTGGCAAAACTGATTTAGTTTATGACTACACAACAAATACAAGTATCTTTGGTCTAAAATTTAAATGGATAACAGTTATGGGCGATATTTTTTATTCGCCAATTTATATTTTGGGAGTGATTTTAATGATAGCTTTGGGCTGTGACCATGGCGGATACCCGCTTATGAAAGAAGTAATCAAATATCTTGATGATGAGAAAATAGAATATAAAAATTTTGGCACTCTTACAGGTGATTTTTGTGATTATCCTGTTTATGCTAAACTTGCCGCTAACGCCGTAGCTAATGGTGAGTGCGATAAGGGAATACTTATATGCGGCACGGGTATAGGTATTTCTATAGCGGCTAACAAAATTAAAGGTATACGCTGTGCTCTTTGTCATGATTGCTTTTCGGCTAAAGCTACAAGAGAGCATAACGATGCTAATATGCTTGCTATGGGTGCTAGGGTAATAGGTCCAGGGCTTGCTGTTGATATAGTTAAGGATTTTCTTAATACGGATTTTTCAAATGTTGAAAGACATATAAACCGTATTAAGCAGATAGAGGATTAAGGAGGAGCGATATGGGTAAACTCTTTATATCAGAACACCCGCTTATACAAAACAAAATGTCTATGCTTAGAGACAAAAACACAAGCACAAAGGAATTTAGAGAACTTGTAAATGAGATAACAATGCTGCTTACTTATGAGGCTACAAGAGAAATTCCTGTTTGTGATGTTGAAATAGATACACCTATAGCCAAAACTGTATGTAAGGCTATAACAAAAGACATAGTTATTGTGCCTATATTAAGAGCAGGTATTGGAATGGTTGACGGTGTTCATATGCTTTTGCCAGCGTCTAAAGTAGGACATATAGGCATTTACAGAGACCCTGACACATTTACGCCTATTGAATACTATTGTAAAGTGCCTAAAAACATTAAAGGTGCTAAAGTGTTTATTGTAGACCCTATGCTTGCTACAGGAAAAACAGCGGAGGCAGCTATTGAGCTATTAAAAGAACGCGGTGCGGACGACATTACAATGTTATGTATAATAGCCGCGCCAGAAGGTGTAAAAGCTGTACAATCAACATTTAATGATGTTGATATTTATACAGCGGCATATGATTTAGCACTTAATGAAAAAGGGTATATAGTGCCTGGTCTTGGTGATGCTGGTGACAGAATGTTTGGTACTAAATGATTAGGAGAGATTACAGTTGGTTCATGATTGGGTTTTATATATAGCTGCTTTTTCAACGGCTTTTGCGGTTTCTAATGTAATGACGCCTGTGGCAAAAAAAATATCACTGAAATTTGGCGCTATAGATATGCCTAAAAAAAGGGGAATGCACAATAAACCTATGCCGCGAATGGGCGGTTTGGCTATAATAGCTGGTTTTATGTTTACTGTGCTTTTGCTTTATAATTTTGTTGAGTATTCTGATGTAAGAAAACTTATAGGCTTTTTTATAGGCTCTATGGTTATAGCTGTGCTTGGAATGGTTGACGATGTTAAAAATCTTCCGGCTAAATTTAAGTTTGTTGTGCAGATAATAGCAGCTATTATACCAGTTATATTTGGTATAAGGATACATGTGGTGATGTGGCCTGTTACGTACGCGCTTTTAAAACTTAGTGTGCCAATTACAATTATATGGATAGTTGGGCTTACAAACGCTGTTAATCTTATAGACGGTCTTGACGGTTTAGCGGCAGGAGTATCATCTATAGCGGCGATATGCGTTATGGTACTTTGTATACTTACTGGAGACGAAACAGCGGTAGTTTTAACAGCGGCTCTTGCCGGCTCTTGTCTTGGGTTTTTGCCGCGTAATTTTAATCCGGCTGAGATATTTATGGGCGATACCGGCGCTACTTATTTAGGCTATACGCTTGCTGTTACAAGTATATTAGGTGTGTTTAAAGGTTATGCAATGTTAGCGCTTATGGTAAGTGTATTGTCTATAGGTTTGCCTATATTTGACACACTTTTTGCTATGACAAGGCGCGCGGCTAAACACCAGCCTATTATGCAGGCAGATAGAGGACATTTACACCACAAACTTATAGATAAAGGCTTTACTCAAAGACAAGCTGTAATGATACTTTATGGAATTAGTGTATTATGCGGGCTTGTGGCTATATTTATAGCTCTTAAAGATGCAAAAACACTTGTTGTATTTATGTTTGCAGTTATTGTTTTGGGTCTGTTAGTATATTTTGTAAATCATCGTTTGCGCGGAAAAAATGAGTAAAGCATTAGAGTTTTTTTGAGCAAGAAATAAATATTTATAACATAAATTATTTTTCTGGAAAATAAAAACCACGTATTTACGTGGTTTTTTTTATTTTGCACATTATAAAAACCCTTTAAATTAAAGGGTTTTTGAATGTAACTTCCTATAATAATAATTATCGGAAGTAAAACGGTATTTTTAGCCTTCAATTAGCCTTTCTAATAATCATATCGTCAAAAAAAATTTATAATTAAGCTATTTTTTATAAATTTTTTATATATTTTTTCAAATTTTAAGTTAATTTACTTCCGATAATTATTATTATAGGAAGTTAGTGTAAACAATACCCAAAGATAAAAGCCTTTTATATGAAATTTATGTAATTTACGCCATACAGGGAGGTTTTAGCGTGTTATCTTTGGGAAGAAAATCGGGGCAATACATTGTTATAGGAGAAAACATTGTAATAAAAGTTGAGGAAAGCAAAACAGGAATAAAGGTTTTTGTGGACGCGCCGAAAGAATTTTCTGTTTACCGCAGTGAGGTTTGGGAAAAAACTCATCCAGTTCCCGAATGTATATTGGCGGGAAAATAGTATTCCTTCCTTTCTTGAAAGAAAGGAGGCGAAAGAACTTTCAAACAGAAACTTTGTTTCCTTAAAACAAAAATAAAAATATATACAGACACGCCTAAACCGCCTCAGGCGGTTACGCATAATAAAAGCAAGACAAAAAAACATGCTTTTGCTTTTAGTAGCGTTGTGGTGGCATATTTCATTTGCCATAGCGTGCCGTATTATAAAAAATTTAAAATTTTTTGTTCAAGCAAAGAAGTGCGGATTTCCGCTTTAGCGGAAATTACTTGAATAACAAAAATCGTGGTGGCAAAGTGCCAAAAACATTTTAGGTTTTATCTTTACTGTTGGAAAGGTACCGCCAATAAGTGAAGTTAAAATATATATTTTATTAATTTATAGTTTTTAATCAGGAGAAAAGGAAGTCCCTGAGAGTATTTTTATCCATGAAGGAGGATATTTTATGAGAATTCAACACAATATAGCGGCACTTAACTCTTACAGACAATTAAGCGGAAACAACAGCGCTCTTTCTAAAAATCTTGAAAAACTTTCTTCAGGTTACAGAATTAACAGAGCGGGTGACGATGCCGCCGGTTTGGCTATTTCTGAAAAAATGAGAGCTCAAATCAAAGGTCTTGAGGCGGCTCAAAAGAACGCTAACGATGGTATCTCTCTTGTACAGACAGCGGAGGGCGCTTTGACAGAAGTTCACAGTATGCTTAACCGTATGGTTTATTTGGCTACACAGTCAGCCAACGGCACATACGATGATGAAACAAGCCGTACTAACCTTCAAAAAGAAGTAGACTCGTTACTTGAGGAAATAGACCGTATTTCAAAGAGCACAAACTTTAACGGTATAGACCTTCTTAACGGAAAAATGGGCGCAACATCAGGAATTGAGAAAGGCTCAAACACAACTGAGGCTGTAGCTGGAGAGTTATTGGCTGAAAGTGCTATGAGTGGAGCAATTACAAAAGTTGAGAACAGCGCTTTTCCACAAGGAAACGCGGCTGTGGCTGAAGACAAAGCGTATTATATGCCTTCTAAATTCCAAGTAAGTGGTGTTGCTACTGGAACAGCGAAAAATACAGTTACATTTGATTTTGAATTAAAAGATGGTGAAGGCGGAACTAACACATTTACTGTAACATTAGATGGTGCTGTATCAACTGACGCTACCGCAGCACCAGCGACAGAATATACATTAGACGATATAATTGGTGTGTTAAATGGAACTGCTAAAACTGGCATTACCGTTGCCGCAACTGGTACTGGCAATCTTGTTACTGCCGCAGCAACAGGTAAAACAGTTTATACCGATAAATATGAATTTGGCAAAGATGCTGACGGCAAATTTACAATAAAAGTAAAAGACGGCAATGAGGGAACAGATTTTGGTATTGAGACAGGTATTGGAAATCTTACAGGCGTACAGGCTGACAAAGACGCTATTGAGGCGCAAATAAAAGAGGATTACGCTCAGGGTGGAGACACTGACGCTGATACAGATACTGGTAATAAAATTGAATTTGGTGCTGAGACAAAAACAACTCATATAGGTGAGGACGGTGCCGCTGAAGAGTATAAACTTGCGAGCGCTACTGTTACCCTTAATGCTGTGGATAAACTTCATGGTCAGGCGATTAAAATTGGAGACAAAACATATGTAATGAAAGAAAAAGGCTCCGAACTCAGCGCGGAAGTTAAAGCTAAAGTTGACGCTGGTGATTGGGAAGCTGTAGAGTTTGACAAATCAAAAGCGACTGGAGACAGTAACTATGCGGCATCAAACGCTCTTGCCCTTGCTATAAATAAAACAGCAAAAGATACAGGCATTGAGGCTATGGCAACAGCTGGCTCAAGCACAGAACTTAGTATCCGTGAGACACAGGCTCACGCTAACGCCAATTTAGCGGATAAAGCGAACGCTGAAATGTTTAAATTTGAAGACATAATAAGCGCGCCTACAGATAAAACAGATGGAACAAGTGCGGCAACCTCAACAACTCTTTCTATTGACAAAACACTTAAAACAGGTACACAAATCAAGGTTGGAGATAAGACATTTGAATTTGTAAGCGACCCAAGCAAAACAGAAAACCTTGACGAAGGCGTAATAGGTGTTCAGTTTAAAGAGGGCGATGCTAACGCAAACGCTCAGGCATTAGCTGACGCCATTAAGACAAAAGCTAATATAAGCACAGTTACAGTAGTTCCACCAGCGGCAGACGCGGGAGCAGACGCACCTGTAAAAATTGACTTTGGAAAAGTTATGGACACAGGAGAAAGTGACAAAGTTGAGTTACTTACAAAAGGTCTCGTTCTTCAAGTTGGCGATACAGCGGCAAGTTATCAAAAAGTTGCCGTTAATATAGGAGATATGAGCAGTAAGTCTCTTGGAATTGATGATGTGGATATAAGCAAACAAGAAAGTGCTTCAGCGGCTATCGACAAAATAAAAGCGGCTATAAATAAAGTATCTTCCACACGCGGCGACCTTGGTGCTGTTCAAAACAGATTAGAGCATACAATAAACAATCTTGGTGTAACAACCGAAAACCTTACAGCGGCAGAAAGCCGTATAAGAGACACGGATATGGCGGAAGAAATGATGAATTATACAAAGAACAACATACTTGTACAGGCGGCACAGGCTATGCTTGCGCAAGCTAATACTGTACCTCAGGGTGTTCTTCAATTATTACAGTAAAATATTGACGTAATTAAGCGTTAATATATATTGACAGCGTAACAAAACGGCGTGAGTTTTATAACTCACGCTCGTTTTGTAGACAATTTAAAATGATTAAGGGTGTTTTTATAACCTATAATTTATATTTTTATGTATTTATCCATGTCTATGCCATACTCGTCACAAATAAGTCTCATTTCTTTAAGTGTGTTATCGTTTACAGGTATACCTTCTTTAAGCATTTTATTGTAAGCCTCAATTTCTTTTTCGCCATGAGTATAAATTCTTGTTTGTCCCTCAGCTTTAGGAGAGTTTCTAAGCTCTTCAAGAAATTTTGAGAAATGTGATTTTATATCTTCAGGTTTTCCAAAAAGCTCAGGATTTATTGCGGCAAAACCATGGCAAGTTCCGCCCGTGGAGCCTATATGTGTGTGGTTTGATGTAAGACCTTGTGAGAGTATTGATGAAAATATTTCGGCTATCATGCCATAACCATAGCCCTTGTGACCGCCAAATTTTTCGGTAGAGCCGCCTAAAGGAAGTATTCCGCCACCTTTTTTCTCATTTATATTTTTAAGTATATCAGGCGCATCGGTGCTTGGCTGACCATTTGCGTTTAATGTCCAGCCGTCAGGAAGAGTCTCACCTTTTTTGTTATATACTTCAACTTTTCCTCTTGTTACAACAGTTGTTGAGGCGTCAAACAGAAAGTCGTATGGTTCGGCAGGAAAAGCTATGGCTATTGGGTTAGAACCTAACATAGCAATTCTTCCATATGTAGGAACCATTATAGCCTCACTGTTTGTCATAGAAAAGCCCATAAGTCCTTCTTTGCATGCCATTTTGGCATAATAACCGGCTATACCATAGTGATTTGAATTTTTAACAGTAATTATACCTATGCCGCTTGTTTTAGCTTTTTGTATAGCCAAATTCATGGCATAGTGTCCTACAAGCTGACCAACACCAAAATGATTGTCTATAACGGCACTTAAAGGCGTCTCGTGTATAATTTCCCATTTAGAGTCCATATGTATTCGCCCATTTTTTATTGTTTTGTAATAAAGCACCATTCTTTGAACACCATGAGACTCTATTCCGTACATGTCGCTTGTAAGTAAAACATCGGTTATTATGTTAGCCTCGTCTGGTTTAAAACCCATTTTCTCAAAAACGGCATTTGAAAAAGTTTTCATTGTATCGTACTGTATTTTTACATAACCCATAAACTTTACCTCCCGTAAATATATACATAATTCTAATTAAATTTTAATAAATTTATTGACGTTATACACCAATTATACTAAAATATATACTATATTGATACTGTTTTGTCAATTTATTTTAGTGTGTTTTTTAAGTTTTATTGGGGGAGTTTATTAATGAAAAAGTTGATTAAAAACGGATATTTTTGGATATATTCCGTAATAATTGTTATTACTCTTTGCGGTGTAATTTTGGGAGATTACCGCACTATATTAGAGGGATTAAAAATAATGTATTTTAATCCGGCGTTGCTTATAACAGATTATATAGCGCTTGTAGGAACGGCCACAGCTTTTTTAAATGCGGGGCTTGTAACTTTGTTTTCGGCTATGCTTATGCAGTTTAATGGGTTTAAAGTCACTGGAAAATATTTTCATGTGCTTGGTCTTATGGGTGGATTTGCTTTTTTTGGAAAAAACATATTCACAATGTGGTACATACTGCTTGGAACATTTATATTAAGCCGTGTAAAAAAAGAAAAGTTTGCTAAATATATTACAAGCGGACTTTTGGCTGACGCTCTTGGTCCTATGGTTGCTGCAGTGTATTTATGGCACGGTGGTTTTTATTGGCCTGACTACATTGCCGCTATAGCTTTGGGTATAATTATAGGTTTTGTAACTCCGCTTGTTGCCGAGCACACTTTTGTTGTGCTAAAGGGTCTTAGCCTTTACAATGTAGGTTGTACTGTTGGTTTTGTTGCTATAGCGCTTGTAGCTGTACAGCAGGCTTTTGGTATTCCTTTTGAGACAAATAGCTGCTGGAATGAGGGGCGAGACATAAGTTTGTTGGTGCTTATGTATGTTATAGCTTTTGGCTTTTGTTTGGGCGGGTATTTAAGTGACAAAAAAAATTCTTTTAAAAATTACAAAAATCTTTTAAAACGTCCAGGAAACGGAAAATATAATTTTGCCGAGCTTGACGGTATGGGTGCTGTACTTATAAACATGGGCGTTAATACTTTTATATGCACAACATATGTACTTATTATAGGCGGAGATTTAGGTGGCGGAACAATAGGACCCATATTTACTATTATAGGTTTTTCAGCACAGGGCAAACACGCAAGAAATATATTGCCTATAATGGTTGGTTGTTCTTTAGGGGCTATATTAAACCCTTCGGCTTCACCAACTACAAGCGGTATACAAATGGCTACTTTTTTAGGAACAACGCTTGCGCCTATGTCTGGAACATATGGACCTATAGCTGGAATTATAACAGGTATGCTCCACAGTTTTGCTATACTTAAAACTGGTGGCTGTTATGCGGCAGCTAACCTTTACAACAACGGTTTTTGCGGTGCAGTTGTTATGACTGTGCTTTATCCGGTATTTAGGCACTTCTTTAAAGAAAACACATATCTTGAGCCTTCGCCAAGCATGGTAAGAGGAAATGATGAAATTGAACAAAATGGCAATACTGTTCTTGAGTAATATAGTTTTTTGTGAATTTTTAAAAATTAGTATTGACACATAATTTTTTATATGATAATATTTCAATCACAATATTTATAACTGCTGCAAACACTATGATAAGGAATAGTAAGTTTATGAGGTTTTTTAGAGAGGCGCTGTTTGGTGTAAAGCGCTATTCCAATTAAGCCGAACTCGCCTTTGAGTGTTCCACTGAAAGTAAAGATTTTTTCTTAGGATAGGATGGAACGGAAGCCGACCGTTATAACGGCAGGGTATCGATTATAATCCGTACCTTTAAAGTTGTATCCATTTTTGGATAAATTAGAGTGGTACCGCGGAGGTTATGCCTTCGTCTCTATAGTTTTATAGAGACGAAGGCTTTTTTGTTTATAAAATTTTGTAAAAGGAGAGAATTAAAACAATGAAAAATTATACAAAGTACAGACCATATCCTACAATGAATATGCCAGACAGAAAATGGCCCTCAACTGTTATACAAAAGGCACCTATTTGGTGCAGTGTGGATTTGAGAGATGGAAACCAATCGCTTGAAATACCTATGAACATTGATGAGAAAATTGAGTTTTTTAAGTTTCTTGTTAAAACAGGATTTAAAGAAATAGAAATAGGTTTTCCAGCGGCAAGCGATACCGAGTTTGAGTTTGCGAGATATTTAATTGAAAACAATATGATACCAGACGATGTTACTGTTCAAGTGCTTACACAGTCAAGACCACACATAATTAAAAAGACTTTTCAAGCGCTTAAAGGTGTAAAAAGAGCTATTGTGCATTTGTATAACTCAACAAGCACACTTCAAAGAGATGTTGTTTTTAATGCCACAAAAGAGCAAACAACACAGTTGGCTGTTGAGGGCGCTAAACTTTTGCTTGAGGAGGCAGCCGCACAGCCAGAAACGGATTATGTTTTTCAATACTCGCCAGAAAGTTTTACAGGTACCGAAACAGATTATGCAGTTGAAATATGCAACGCCGTTATAGACATTTGGAAGCCTACACCGGATAAAAAAATAATTATAAACCTTCCGTCAACTGTTGAAATGGCTACAGCAAATGTTTATGCCGACCAAATAGAATACTGTTGCCGTAATCTTAAATGTCGTGATAGTTTAATAGTAAGTCTTCATGCACATAACGACAGGGGTTTGGCTGTGGCTGAAACTGAGTTTGGTATTATGGCGGGAGCTGACAGAGTAGAGGGTACTTTATTTGGAAACGGTGAGAGAACAGGAAACACTGATATTATGACTGTGGCTATGAATTTATTTACTCAAGGCATAGACCCAGAGCTTGATTTTTCTGATATTGATGAGGCTGTTAAGATATATGAAAAACTTACAAGAATGACTGTTCATGAGCGCCACCCTTATGCTGGGGCACTTGTATACACAGCTTTTTCAGGTTCACATCAGGATGCTATAAGAAAAGGTATGGAGCGTATGAAAGAGCACCCTGACAGATGGGAAGTTCCATATCTTGCTATAGACCCTAAAGACGTTGGAAGAACATATGACCCTATTGTGCGTATAAACAGCCAATCTGGTAAAGGCGGTGTGGCTTTTATATTAGAACAGAATTTTGGATTGTATCTTCCAAAAGCATTCCAGCAAGATTTTAGTATTGTTATTACAAAACTTTCTGATGTAAATCACAAAGACGTAGAGCCAAAAGTCATATTTGATAAATTTAATGACGAGTATGTAAATATAACCACGCCTGTAAAACTTGTAAAATACAATGAGACGCCTATTGAGGGAGAGGAAGTATCTGTTGAGGCTAAAATAACTGACAATGGTACTGAAAAAACAATAACAGGAACAGGAAATGGTATAATTGACGCTTTCTGTCATGCTATGGTTAAGTATATAGGTGTTGATTTTGAGATTGTTAATTACAGTGAGCACTCTATGGAGTACGGAACAAAATCAAGAGCTATATCGTATATACAAATTTCAAGCTCAAAAGGCGTGTTCTTTGGCGCGGGTATAAGCAGCAACATAACAGAGTCGTCATTAAGAGCAGTAGTAAGTGCGGCTAACAAGATATTAAATATATAAGAGGAGGCATTTTAAAATGGGAATGACAATGACACAAAAAATATTGGCTAAACACGCCGGACTTGAAAGTGTAAAAGCAGGACAGCTTATAGAGGCTGAACTTGATATTGTAATGGGTAACGACATAACAACCGCAGTAGCTATAACAGAATTTGCTAAAACAGGTGCTAAGAGTGTTTTTGATAAAGAGAAAGTAGTAGTTGTACTTGACCATTTTACACCTAACAAAGATATAAAAGCAGCAGAACAGTGTAAGTGTTCAAGAGAGTTTGCATATGACATGGAAATTAAAAACTTTTTTGATGTTGGACAAATGGGTATAGAGCATGCGCTTTTGCCTGAAAAAGGTATTGTTTCATGTGGTCAGGTAATAATTGGCGCTGACAGCCATACTTGCACATACGGCGCTTTAGGAGCATTCTCAACAGGTGTGGGAAGTACAGATATGGCTATAGGCATGGCTACAGGAAAAGCATGGTTTAAAGTTCCGGCGGCTATTAAATTTGTTCTTACAGGAAAACCAGCTAAATGGGTAAGCGGAAAAGACGTAATACTTTACATAATAGGAAAAATAGGTGTTGACGGCGCTTTATACAAATCAATGGAATTTGTGGGAGACGGCATACAGTACCTTTCAATGGACGACCGTTTTGCAATGGCTAACATGGCTATTGAGGCGGGAGCTAAAAATGGTATTTTCCCTGCTGATGAAAAGGCTGTTAATTATGCCAAAGAGCATGGTGCCAAAGAGCCTGTTGTTTATATTGCCGATGATGACGCTGTGTATGACGAGGTAATAACAATAGATTTAAGCTCTTTAAGACCTACAATATCTTATCCGCATTTGCCAGAAAACACAAAGAGTATTGACGATGCGGAGAATGACAAAATAAAAATTGACCAAGTTGTTATTGGCTCTTGTACAAACGGACGCATAAGCGACATGAAAATAGCCGCTGATATTTTAAGAGGAAAACAAGTAAATAAAGCTGTAAGGACTATTGTTATACCAGCTACACAGCAGATATATCTTGATTGTATAAAATTGGGATATGCTGAAGACATTGTAAAAGCGGGAGCTGTTTTAAGCACACCTACATGTGGTCCTTGTCTTGGAGGTCACATGGGAATACTTGCCTCTAAAGAAAGGTGTGTTTCAACGACAAACCGCAATTTTGTTGGAAGAATGGGAGCTAAAGACTCTGAAGTATATTTGGCAAGTCCGGCTGTTGCCGCCGCTTCAGCTATAACGGGTTATATTACAGACCCAGAAAATGTGTAAAACATTTGATATTTACGTAGGCACGCTCAGACCGCCATTGGCGGTCGTGCGAAAACAATACAAAAGAGAAAAAGTATTTTTCTCTTTTGTATATGTTTCGCATTGGGCGTATGTAATACGCCCAAGCGTGCCGTATTAGAAAAAAGTTAAGTTCTTTGTATTGCTTTTTTTAAATAGAGCAAGCATAGTTTGAGACAGAGTATCAAGTTTTAAAGGAGGATAATAAATGGACGCTAAAGGAAAAGTTTTTAAATATGGAGAAAATGTTGATACAGATGTTATAATTCCAGCAAGATATTTGAATGTTTCAGACGGAAACGAATTGGCTAAATATTGTATGGTAGATATAGACGCAGATTTTGCCTCAAAAGTAAACAAAGGTGATATTATAGTGGCGGGTAAAAATTTTGGTTGTGGTTCTTCAAGAGAGCACGCGCCGCTTGCTATAAAATGCGCTGGTGTAAGCTGTGTAATAGCTCCTTCGTTCGCCAGAATTTTTTATAGAAATGCTATAAATATTGGATTGCCTATTATGGAATGTACTGAGGCG
>CATJUP010000100.1 GCA_949743655.1 uncultured Eubacteriales bacterium | reverse complement strand
TTGCTTTAGGGTTGCTCTAAGGTTGAGTTTTAAATATACATTACACCACTATGTTCTGCGCAACTCGCGCCGAATATACAGGTAGTAGCAACTGATAAAGTATCCTGCGGATAGTTGCTACTACCTGTACACGGCGCTAAAGTGTCAGAACAGACTTATACATTTGTTAGCAGAAAATTTAACCTACTATAAAAATTTGCCATAAATATTTATTTATATTTATGGCATTATTTTATTTTAATTTTTAGCTTTAAAAATCGGTTTTAAATTAAATTAATAATAAAAATATAATTAATAAAAGGTAAAGCAAATTCATTTAAAAGTGATTTGTTTTACCTTTTATTTCAAGTCTATTAAATTATAAGTTATGTAACAATACTCAATTAGCTAAAGTCTCTGCAGTGTACATTCTGCTTAACTCATCTTCAACATCAAAAAAGCTGTCAAGCAATCGAGGATTAAATACACCGCATTGTCCTGTTTTAATCATATCTATTACCTGTTTTCGAGGAAAAGCATTTTTATAAACTCTCTTACAGCTAAGTGCGTCATACACATCGGCAATAGATACCACTTGCGCCCATGGTGTAATATCGTCTTTTGCCAAACCATCAGGATAACCCCTTCCGTCCCAACGCTCGTGATGATGCTTTGCAATATCCAAAGCATATTTATATATCTCATTTTCATGTAACTGAGGTATATTCTCTAATAATTCCGCTCCCTTTGTTGTATGAGACTTCATAATATCATACTCTTGAGGTGTAAGTTTACCTGGCTTTGATAATATGGCGTCTGGAACAGCTATTTTGCCTACATCGTGCATAATAGAAGCCAACGCTATATTTTCAATTTCCTCTTCACTTAATCCTGTTACAAAATTAGTGTTTGTTAGTATAAACCTTGTAATTCCCGCAATTCTTTGAACATGACCGCCAGACTCGCAGTCTCTAAACTCAATAGCTGTAGACAATACCTCAATCATTCCACGGTTTAACTGTATAATTTTTTCAGCTTGAGTCAATATATTTAACTGTTGAGTTTTAACTGTATTTTTTAAATATTTACGCGTCTCAAACAGCTCTATAACCGATTGTATTCTTTGTCTTACAATAAATGGTATAACTGGCTTAGCTATTATGTCCATAACACCAAGTTCATAAGCCTCTCTCATTACAATGGTATCATTAGCCTCTGCTGTAATAAGAAATATAGGTATCTCTTTTAAAATATTATATTTTTTAAGTACCCTAAGTACATCAATACCATTCATATTAGGCATAACAAGATCAAGCAATACAGCGCAATAAGTGTCACGTCTGTTTAAAATTTCAAAAAGAGCCTGTTCTCCATTTTCTACTTCTTTTATAGAGTACAAATCAGAAAATATTTTTCCCAAAACTTTTCTATTAATTTTATCATCATCTACAATTAAAATTGTATTAGAATCTGTATTGTCCCCTCCCTTAACAGCCGTTTCAAAATGGTCATTCATTTATAAAATCTTCCTTTCATTTGTTAAAAACAAATTAAAATCGTAATATTATTAATTTTGTTTAAAATTCTGTTTAAGGAAATAATCAACAATCATTTCTTCGCTGTTAGCCAAAAGCGAATAAACTTCTTTACTTGCCAATTCATTGTTTCCCTCAACCAAATTTTTAATTACAAATTTTACAGCTTTTGTATTGTTGCCATAAAATACTGAGCGTTTATTGTCAAAATAATCAACTACAGCGCATAGCTGATTGTAAAAAGAATTATTTTTGCCCTTAATTCCATAAGGATAACCAGTTCCGTCATAACGCTCATGATGATGCAAACACATACTTGAGCATACTTCAACAAAATAACTACAGCTTTTAGCTCTATTAAGCATAATTAAATTAGAGCCATAAATAGTATGATTTTGGGCTAATGTTTTTGTATCTATATTTCCAGACATAATTTGAAGTTTCTTATCTGGTATAAGTATTTCGCCAATATCACAAAAATAAGCCGCTTTACTTATAAAATCTATGTTGTTTTCTGTAAGTTTTATTCCTCTTTTAGATTTAGCGTATGTATTAAGCAATATACGCATTAAATCTACCATTGTTTCATAATGCTTATCGCTTTTGCCAAAATTAGTTAAATAGTTTTTATAAAACGCCTCTAAGTCCGCGATATACTTTTTAGTCTGTTTAACGTCCTCTTTGCTTAAATCGTAGTTTGGCACAATGCCAAGCCTAGACCTAAGTCTCCACAAAAAATCCTCACGGTCAAATGGTTTACCTATAAACTCATCAACATGATAATTAATAGCCTTTTCCACATTTGTTCTTGTAGGTTCAGCCGTAATAATAAACACAGGAATATCTTCCATTCCCTTTTCTTTCATAAACTTCAAAATATCAAATCCGTCTATGTGCGGCATTGATAAATCCAAAAGTACAGCATCAATTTGTTCACGTCTTGTTGTAAGATACTCAAATGCTATATTGCCATTGCTGGCTTCTAAAATTTCATACTCTGTGTCGAGTATACTTTTAAGTACCAGCCTGTCTATTTTTGTATCATCAACAATCAAGAGCTGTTTTCTTTGCTCCATATCCAAATCTCCTCATAATACAAATATAATTATAACTCGTCTCTATGTCTTTCAATACAATCAATAATTTTATTTTGTATAGGCAATAATTTTTCAAAATCCGCCTTAGCCTGAGTTATATTATCATCACGCAAATTTTGTAATGTTGACATATATCCTTCAAAAAGTGATGAAAATGACAAATTTCCAGTTGTTCCTTTAAGTGTATGTACCTGATGTTTAAGAGCCTCAATGTCACCACTATTAAAATCCTCAATATCGATAGGTTCTGCTTTTATTGTATCAACAAAAATACCAAGCATCATTTTATATAAAGCCTCATCTCCCATAACTCGGTCCAGACCCTCATCTATGTCAACACCCAGACCCTCAAGTTCTTCCATTACTCCCATATTAACTCCTTCTCTCTAAATATTTATTTTTCATTTCGCTTTTCTATAACATCTTTAAGCGCATCTTCCAACACTTTAAAAGTAATAGGCTTTGACACATGACTGTCCATACCAGCTTCAATAGCGTTATGTACATCTTCGGCAAAAGCATTTGCCGTCATTGCTATTATAGGAATGTTTTTTGCATCAGGGTGACTACTTAAACGTATTCTTCTTGTTGCTTCATAACCATCCATAACAGGCATTTGTACATCCATAAGTACAGCGTTATAAGTACCTTTAGCCGAATTTTCAAAAATATCAACAGCCTGCTGACCATTTTCTGCCACGTCAAATGTGGCACCGCGTGATGTTAACAGTTTTCCAAGCACCATTCTGTTAATTTCTATATCTTCTACCATAAGCATATTCATACCCTTAACAATACTGTCTTCTTTTTTTGATGAAGTAGCTGTTATTTCTTTTTTACGCATAATTCTTTTAATAGCCTCTTTAAATGTTGTAACAAAAAATGGCTTTTGTAAAAAATG
This sequence comes from uncultured Eubacteriales bacterium, assembly GCA_949743655.1. Taxonomy (GTDB): domain Bacteria; phylum Bacillota; class Clostridia; order Lachnospirales; family Anaerotignaceae; genus Neoanaerotignum_A. Next base: position 2,811 of record CATJUP010000100.1, on the reverse strand, counting down.
GTCAACACCTACTTTAAGCGCCTCTTTTTCTATTTCAGACCAATCATATGCGGTAAGGAAAAGTATAGGTATTTTTTCAACATAATTTTTTCTTATAAGCCTTGCTACTTCTAAACCATCTATTTTAGGCATTTTCCAGTCAAGCAAAATAACATCATAAGGCTCTCCATTTTCTCTTGCTTGCCTTATTGTGTCTATAACACACTCGCTTTGTGTAACGCAATCCACAATAACTCCTGTGCTTTCCATAGCATATTTTATACTGTTACAAATATATTCCTCGTCATCAGCTATCAATATTCTTTTAACACCATTGTCAAACCAAAAATTACAGTCATTTTCTTTTTTCTGGATTTTAAGTTCAAGCTCTACAATAAACGTAGTTCCCTCATTAACTTTACTTTTTACGCTTATTGTACCACCCATTAACTCAACCAGTCCTTTAGCTATAGCCATGCCAAGCCCTGTACCTTGTATTTTATTAACTGTGGAATTTTTCTCTCTTGTAAATGGGTCAAACAATGTTTTTTGATACTCTTCTGACATTCCCTGCCCATTGTCCGTAATTGTAAATTGAACACGGTTATACTTTTCTCTCGTTTGAGGGATTTCGCAAACAGTCATTGTTACTTTTCCACCCTCTTGAGTATACTTAACGGCATTAGACAAAATATTTATAAGTATTTGGTTTATTCTTAATTTGTCTCCCATTAAATTCTCATTTTTAAATGGATATGTAAAAATATCAAAACTTTGATTTTTGGCTTTTGCTTGAGGTCGTATTATAATGTTAAGCTCATCAACTATCTCCGCTACACTCACCTCTGATATATTTAGTGTTGTGTTGCCGCTTTCAATTTTGTTCATATCAAGAACATCATTTATTAAACTAAGCAAATGCTGATTAGCCGCATCAATTTTTTGAGCATATTCCGCAACATTCTCTGGCTTATCAATTTCTTCTCTAATAAGTGAAGTTAAACCAATTATAGCGTTCATAGGCGTTCTTATATCGTGGCTTAAACTGCTTAAAAATGTACTTTTAGCCCTACTCGCAACCTGGGCTATTTGCAAAGTCTCGGATAATGTATCCATTGTATTGCGTTCATCTGTTCTGTCTGATATATAAGATATTATTTTTTCACTTCCTTGAAGTTCTATACAATAAACAGCTTCTTTAAACCATTTATCTTCTCCTGTTTTTTTGTTAAAACGCAAAGTAGCTATATCGTCTATAGAGTCACCCGCTTTAATTTTATCAATTATATCAAAATCAATTTCTTTATCACTTTTTTTCTTTGACAAGTCAAACTTTCTAATATCTTGAATTACTTCCTCAACAGAAATTCCTAATATACGTTCAACATTACCACTTACATATTCTACCTTATGAGAAACTTTATCAAATATCATATAAATGTCGTTAGTATTATTTGATAAATATGTAAAAAAAGTGTTAAACAAATCTTTTTGATACTCAATAGCTTTATCCTTCTTTTTAATATTTCTGTTTACATGTAAAACCATAAAAAGAAACAGACTTATTACAAAAGCTATAATTATTATTGCTAAATAAATAATTCTTGAGTTAGATATAATCTCATTAGCCTCAGAAAGTATAGCGCTGTCTAAAACAACCGAAACAAGATACCAATCTTCAACGTTTTCCACTGGTACATATGTATAAACATAAACTTCACCATCAGCGTTATTTAACAACATAAATCCTGTTTCATTATTTTTTAACGCCAGCGAAAATTTATTTACATCTTCTTTACTATTTTCTCCAGAAATAATATCAAAAATATTGTCGCCCGAAAAGTACTCCATGTCATCAATAGAGCGCAGTAACACATCACCCTCTTTATTAATAACATAAGCAAAACCCTTGTCATCATAAAACGAGAGTGAAAATTCACTTGAAATTTTTGATGAGTCATAACCCTTTTGGAACAGCCCTAAAGTACCATCAGCAAATACAAACCGCTCATAGTATCCAAACATTCTTGTATCAATAAATAATCCTTGATATGTGTCCCTAATACCGCTTGTATCTAAATTTCTATATGTGTTTAACTCGTTTTCATTTAATTTAAAAGTTTCAGACGACATATTATTGCAATACTCACCTGTTTCTAAATTAATAACCGAATAAACAGCGTCTACTTCAGAAAAAGCCGATAATTTTTCGTGTATTTTATCTGTATCATCAAAATTATATAAAGAAAAATCAGATGAAAAACTATGAATTCTTTCCCTATCTCTTAATATAAAATTGTCAAATGCCTTTTCGTGCTGCTTTGTAACTGTAAGAACATTTGAAATAGCTTGGTTAATTAAACCATTTCTCATAATGTTAAAATAAGAATATCCCAATATAATTATAAAAAAAAGCAACACCGCAATAACAACAGTTATAAAAAATCTCTGTCTTAAAATATTAATTTTACTTTTGTCCAAAACAACTCGCCTTCCTAAATTAATTATGTAAAATTACCCCTCTTCGTTTAAAAACGAAGAGAGTAATTGCCTTTGATACTGTTTAAATACTCACACAACAAAAAATTGTGTAGCAATTAACAATATATAAATCAAAAATTTGTATATTATTGTAATAATCATTATTAAGTAATTATACATCAACGTATAACTATTTTCAATCCACTTTATCAACTTTTCGACTTATATTTTTAGGCTTATTAAACACGTCACGTTGATATAATTTTATTTATACATTATAATAATTATTATATTTTATAAGGAGTGATTTGTATGACCACTAAAATTGTATTGGCTTATGAGCATAAAGAT
>CATJUP010000099.1 GCA_949743655.1 uncultured Eubacteriales bacterium | reverse complement strand
TTGACTCTATCTATTCATTTATTCCTCATAGTGCTTCTCTCCCGCGTTATTTCTCTCTTACTCTTTCCCCCCGCGGACAAGTTAGTATTATACTACTTTATTATGGTTTGTCAATAGTTATTTCCCACTTAAAATAAAATTATACATTAATTAAACCCACATAATAAAACATATTTTTTTGTAATATATTTTTTAATTGCATAATTACTCAAAAACCTGTAATATATTATCTAAGTCTTTATACATTTAAGGAGGTAAAATTAATAATGAATATACCTGATTGGAAAGAAATTTATGCTTCAAAAATAGTAACCGCCAAAGAGGCTATAAGCTACATAAAAAGCGGAGACCGTGTAGTTACTGGTCATGCCGCCGCTGAGCCAAAATATCTTATAGACACACTTGTAGAAAATTACGAGATGTACGAAAATGTTGAAATCTGCCATTTAGTGTCTATAGGCGAAGGAAAATACACTCGTCCAGAGATGAAAGGACATTTTATATTTAACGGTTTTTTTGTAAGCGACTGTACACGTAATGCCGTAAATAACGGTATGGGAAACTACACACCAGGCTTTTTTCATGAAGTGCCTAAACTTTTTAGGACAGAAATGCCTGTTGATGTTGCCCTTGTAATGGTAAGCCGTCCAGATAAACATGGCTTTTGCTCTTTTGGTACATCAAGCGACTATACCAAACCAGCGGCTGACTGCGCAAGAATAGTTATAGCACAGGTAAATGAGCATATGCCGCGTACATTTGGCGGAAACCTTATACATGTGCGTGACATTGACTTTATAGTTGAATATTCAGAGCCTATACTTGAAATGCAGCCGGCTAAAATAGGAATATTAGAAAATAAAATAGGAAAATATTGCTCCTCTCTTATAAAAGATGGTGATTGTTTACAGCTTGGTATAGGTTCGATACCCGAATCCGTTTTAACATTTCTTTGGGACAAAAAAAATCTTGGGCTTCATACCGAAATGGCATCTGACGGAATTATTGACCTTATGCTTGCCGGAATTATAAATAACAAGAAAAAACAGGTAGAACCTGGAAGAAGTGTTATAACATTTGTAATGGGAACACAAAAATTATACGACTTTATAGATGATAATCCAGAAATATCAATGAACCCTGTTGACTTTGTAAACGACCCCACAATAATATCACAAAACGATAATGTTGTGTCTATAAATAGCTGTATACAAGTTGACCTTATGGGTCAGGTAGTAAGTGAGAGTATAGGCTTAAAACAGTACAGCGGTGTTGGAGGTCAAGTGGATTTTGTTCGCGGTGCTGCTATGAGTAAAGGCGGAAGAAGTATTATAGCAATGCTTTCAACGGCGGCTGGAGGAAAAGTAAGCCGTATTGTGCCTTTCTTAGACCAAGGCGCGGCTGTAACAACATCAAGAAACGATGTACATTACATTATTACAGAATATGGCATAGCCCTTCTTAAAGGAAAAACACTTAAAGAAAGAGCAAAAGCGTTAATAAAAATAGCTCACCCTAATTTTAGAGAAGAATTAAGAGCTGAATATGAAAGAAGATTTTTTGAGTCATACGAATAAAATAAATACATTTATAATTAATGAATGGAGTTTATAATTATGGATAATTTAGACAATTCCTCAGCATTTAACTCAACTGAGGACACTCAATTAATTAATTCAGAAGAAAAGTTAGAAAATAACACGCAGCAATCAAACACGCCAAAAAATAAACCAAATAATAATCAAAACAAATATTCAATAAATTACAATACAAACTATAACACAAATTACAGCTCCGAAAAAAATAAAAAAAATGGCTGTCTTATAGCCGCCATAATAGTTGTAGTTATATTCGCTATTATTTTTATATCAATTTTAGCCAGTATAGCGTCAATATTTAAAACAACAGCTAATGTAATAAACAATGGCGGTTATATACCTAACGAAATGTATTATTCCGAAGGCGATTATGTAGAGACACTATATTTTGAGGGCGCTATAAGTTCATTAAACTCTTATTATGACGGATATAATCACCAATGGACTCTTGATGAGATTGACTATATAATTGATGACGAATACAATAAAGGGCTTATACTTTATTTAGACTCACCAGGCGGCGGAACATACGAAAGTGATGAAATGTATCAAAAAATAATGAAATACAAACAGCTTACAGGTCGTCCAGTTTACGCTTATATGGCTAAACAAGCCACAAGCGGCGCCGTTTATATAGCTATGGCGGCAGATGAGATATATGCCAGCCGTATGACATTAACTGGTTCAATAGGCGTTATAATGCAAAATTATGATTTAAGCGGGCTTATGGAAAAATTAGGAATATCCGAAGATAATGTAAAGAGTGGTAAAAACAAAGATATGTTTGGCTTGTCTGGTTCTACCGAAGAGCAAAAAGCCATTTTACAATCAATTATTGATGAAAGTTTTGATATATTTGTAAATGTAGTAGCTAACTCAAGAAATATGACTGTTGAGGATGTAAAGGCTTTTGCTGACGGTCGAGTTCTTTCGGCTTATCAAGCGCTTGATTTAGGTCTTATAGACCATGTAGCAAATTATGACGAGTTTATGGAAGAAATGTATTTAAAAGACAGTTTTTATGGCTGTGATTTTATTGATGCTGCACCAGAAGGATTATCTATATTTGACAAATTACTTGCCAAAACAGACGATTTAATTATAGAGAGTTATTCAGAAAAACTTTACAATATGTTTGAACAAAAAAACAAAACCCTTATAAACTATATATGTGAATAACACAAAATTTTAGCCTCAAGCATATGCTTGGGGCTTTTTTTCCTTTTTCAGCAATTTTGCTTTCGTAAAATCCACTCGCTTTGCTTGTGGTCTTTGCTGGACGTTCAGCAACGCAATTCTTTGCGGTGCTACTTAAAAGAAAGGAAGCGAAATAACTCTAACATGAAAACTTCATTTCCTTAATCTTATTTATTTTGTTAGAAAAAACATTAGTTTTTACTGTAAAATTTTTGCCTCTTTTTTTTAAAGGGAGCAGGTATAGGCAGCGTCCACAAAATCACAGTGGTTTTTTAGCTGCCGTTCCAGCTTTTCGAGGATAAATTTTAGGTGTGTGATTTACTTTTTTAATTATTACAGCAGTATGATTTAAATCGCTCATATGTATATATATATTAGCTACTTTTTCTATTTTTCCACCCAATAATAATACGGCATTTTCAGCCTCTTTAATTTCCTCTTTAATATCCGGTCCTTTAAGAGCTATAAAATATCCTCCTAATTTAACAAACGGCATACAATACTCCAAAAGCAAATTAAGTTTTGCCACAGCCCTGCTTACGCAATAATCAAAATTCTCTCTTAGCTGTAAATTTTGCCCACCGTCTTCCGCTCTTAAATGTATGCAGTCCATATTTTTTATATTAAGCTCTTTTTTTACCTCATTTAAAAAATTAACCCTTTTGTTAAGAGAATCTAAAAGAGTAATACTAAAACTGTCATTAGCTATTTTAAGCGGTACTCCCGGAAATCCCGCTCCAGTACCAACATCAATAATACTCGCATTTTTGTTTTTTATAAACTGCAATATTGACATACTATCAGCAAAGTGCTTAATATCTATATCTTTACTTTCAGTTATAGACGTAAGATTAAATTTATTGTTCCAATCTATAAGAAGTTTTTTATAGACATCAAAATCATTTAGCTGTTTACTGTTTAAATTAATACCAAGCCCTTTGGCGCACTCATATAAAAGCTCACTCAATATTATTCCTCCTCAGTATTTTTTAAACGTTTAGTCTGTTGTATATAAATCATAATAACCGAAATATCAGCCGGTGAAACGCCCGATATTCTAAAAGCGTGACCAATATTTACAGGTCTTATATCATTAAGTTTTTGCGCCGCCTCAAGCCTAAGACCTCGTATTTTAGAATAATCAATATCATCTGGAATAATTTTGTTTTCTAATTTTTTAAACTCGTTTACCTGATTAAACTGCTGTTTTATATATCCCTCGTATTTAATTTGTATAGCCGCCTCATTTGCCGCCTCACTATCTATTATAGGTCTTGACGGGTCAATTTCTCCTAATATTTCATAATTAAGCTCTGGACGTTTTAAAAGCTCACTCAAACGCACTCCAGATTTAATAGGCGAACTATTATATTTTTTTAAAAACTCCTGTATTTCTGGTTTAGCCCCTATAATAACAGAACGTATTCTTTGTTTTTCTTCCTCTATAGTTTTTTGTTTCTCAACAAATTTGTTATATCTCTCATCTGATATAAGACCTATGTCATGTCCTATTTTAGTAAGTCTCTCATCGGCATTATCCTGTCTTAAAAGCAGTCTGTACTCCGCTCTTGATGTCATCATTCTGTAAGGCTCTTTTGTGCCTTTAGTAACTATATCGTCTATAAGCACACCTATGTAAGCGTCAAAACGTTTTAATATAACAGGAGGCTTGTTTTGTATAAGCATAGCGGCATTAATACCAGCAATAAGCCCTTGCGCCGCCGCCTCTTCATATCCGCTTGTACCATTAAACTGACCCGCGCCAAAAAGACCTTTTATATTTTTAAACTCAAGGCTTAATTTAAGCTGTGTGGCGTCTATACAGTCATACTCTATAGCATAAGCCGTACGCATAAACTCACAGTTTTCAAGCCCCTCAACAGTACGATAAAGCGCTATTTGAACATCTTCAGGTAAAGAGGAGCTCATACCCTGAACATAAAGCTCATTTGTATTTTCTCCTTCCGGCTCTATAAATATTTGATGTCTTTGTTTATCAGAAAACCTCACAACTTTATCTTCTATAGAAGGGCAATATCTCGGTCCTGTTCCCTCTATAACGCCTGAATATAATGGAGAGCGGTGTAAATTTTTTCTTATAATATTGTGTGTGTTCTCATTTGTATATGTAAGATAACATTCAATTTGCTCTCTTTTTATTTCATCAGCTGTATGCTCAAAAGAAAAAGGCGATATATTCTCGTCACCATACTGAGGTGTCATTTTTGAAAAATCAACAGTTTTTTTATCTATTCTCGCCGGTGTGCCCGTTTTAAACCTATAAAGTTTTATTCCCATTTCAATAAGACTTTGGCTCAATTCGGACGCGGCTTTAAGACCATTAGGACCAGACTGAACTATTGTTTCACCAAAAAGACAGCGTGCTTTTAAATATGTTCCTGTTGAGAGTATAACTGTTTTTGTTTTATAAACTGCTCCCGAAGATGTTAAAACACCTGTAACAGAATTATTTTCGGTAATAATTTTTATTACTTCACCCTGTTTTATTTTAAGGTTAGGCGTTCGTTCCATAACACTTTTCATTTCCTCTTTATATCTGTTTTTATCAGCCTGTGCCCTCAAAGAGTACACCGCCGGACCTTTGCTTGTGTTAAGAGTTTTTATTTGCAAATATGTTTTATCTATGTTTTTACCCATTTCACCGCCCAAAGCGTCTATTTCTCTAACAAGATGTCCCTTGGAACTTCCGCCTATTGAGGGATTACATGGCATCATAGCTATTGAGTCCAAATTTATAGCAAAAACAATAGTTTTAAATCCAAGCCTTGCTCCTGCCAGCGCCGCCTCACAACCAGCATGACCAGCACCAACAACAACAATATCACACTCGTCAGCCACATAATAATTATTAGCCATATATTCTCACACTACTTTCCAACACAAAATTTTTCAAATATTCGGTTTATAATATCATCTTTTAAACTCTCGCCTGTTATATCACCCAAAAAACTTATAGCCTCTTTAATATCAATAGCCACAAAATCCTCCGGCATATGTGTTTTTGTAGTATAAAGCGCTTTTTCAATAGCGTTTTTAGAGCTTAAAAGTAAATTTTTATGTCTTATATTACTCACCATAACACTGTCGTCACTTTCTAAAGAAGAGTCAATAATAATGTTTTCTATAGCGTTTAAAAGCGAGTCAATTCCCTTATTCTCTTTAATAGACATACTTACAGTATTAAAATTACAAAACAGACTTAAATTGGCTTTACACTCCAAATCTATTTTATTAAGTATTACTATAACTTTTTTGTCATTAACAAAATCAATAAGTTTTAAATCATCATTGTCCAATGGTTTTGAAGTGTCAATTAAAAAAAGTATAATATCAGCGTCATTAGCAGTTTTTATAGCTTTATCAACACCTATTTTCTCAACTGTATCTTTTGTATCTCTTATTCCGGCTGTATCCATAATTTTTATAGGTATTCCAGCTATATTTATAAATTCCTCAACAGTATCTCTTGTTGTACCTGGAATATCTGTAACTATAGCTCTTTCTTCTTTAAGCAATAAATTTAAAAGAGAGCTTTTTCCAACATTAGGTTTTCCCAATATAACAACATTAACACCATATTGAAGCATTTTGCCCATTTCGGCGGTATTTATAAGCTCCTCAACATCTTTAAGAGCTTTATTTAAATTAAACTCAATTTGGGAATAATTTTGTTCCTCAATTTCATCATCTGGATAATCTATAGCAGCATCTGTTGCGGCTACTATGTCTATTAAAATATTTCTTATATTTTTTACTTTATCCGAAAGACCTCCAGAGAGTTGTTTTAAAGCGTTTTTAACTGTTCTTTCTGTTTTAGAATTTATTATGTCAATAACAGCCTCAGCTTGAGTAATATCAATTCTTCCATTTAAAAAAGCCCTTTTAGTAAATTCCCCCGCGTCAGCCACTCTTGCGCCAGACAAAACAACTATATCCATTATTTTTTTTACAGCGGCTATACCGCCATGACAGTTAATTTCAACAACGTCCTCACATGTATAAGAGTTTGGCGCTCTCATAACACTAACTATAACCTCATCTATAACAGCATTGTTATATACAATATTTCCATAAGTCATTGTATAAGTTGGTTTTTGCGCGATTTTAACACCGCTTTTACTTATAAATATACTATCAACCAAATCAATAGAGCCTTTTCCGCTTATTCTTATAATACTTATACCGCCCATTCCTACTGGCGTAGCCTGAGCCGCTATTATATCATCGGTATAATAAATCAATACCAATCACCTCATTAAAAACTGTATAAATAAATTTATCAAAATCACTTAAATTCAAATTTAACAAAGGATTTACGGCTTGCGTAAATCCTTAAATTAAAGCTGCTTTTTTATTTCAATCATAACTAAAAATGACTGAAAATTAAAATAATTACTTAGGAGCTATAACAACATTTCTATATGGCTCCTCACCCTCCGAATATGTAGTAACATATCTGTTATTTTGAAGACTTGAGTGTATAATTCTTCTTTCATATGGGTTCATAGGCTCAAGAACAACCTTTTTACCCGTTATTTTAGCTTTTTTAGCCAAATTATAAGCTAAAGACTCAAGTGTTTCTTTTCGTCTTTGTCTATAATTTTCGGTATCAAGCATTATTGATATATAAGGCGCGTTTCCTTTATTAACAACAAGATTAACAAGATATTGTATAGAGTCAAGAGTTTGACCTCTTTTACCTATAAGTACACCCATATCATCGCCAGATAAATTTATAAAAAGGTGCTTGTCTTTTAAGTTAGTATCAATATTAACTATTATTCCCATTGCCACAAACATTTCACGCAAAAACTCTTTAGCTGCCTTTTCTGGATTAAACTTAACAGTTGCTTTAATAACAGCGTCTTTAGAGCCAAACCCCAAAAATCCCTTTGACGCTTTTTCTAAAATCTCAATATCCAGCTCTTCTGCTGTTCTTACATTAAGTTTGTTTATAGCTTCCTCAATAGCTTTTTCTTCTGTTTTGGCGGAAAGCTGTATCTCGCGCATTACTTTTTTGCCCCCTCAAGTTTTAATTCCTTACTTTTAAGCATTTTAGTTACAATAATTGTTTGTCCAGCCTGTATAATATTACTTACTGTCCAATAAACACCAAGTCCCGCCGGAAGATTTATTGTCATAACACCCATCATAATAGGCATCATATAATTCATAGTTTTCATAGAACGCGCCATAGGGTCATTTGCCGCCGAGCTTGGCTGCATACCAGAATTTTTTTGCAGCGCGTAAGTTTGAATAAATGTGGTTCCCCCTGCCACTAAAGGAATAATTATACCAGGAAAAGTAAGTCCCGGTTTTACAACCATACTAATACCAAAAAAATACTCCATTTCGGTTTTAAGTTTTAAAAGCGGCTCAAGCTGAGAAGAATAATCCCCTATAGACTCCAAAATAATATTCCAGTCTTTAAAATTTAGCTGACTTATTAAATTTTTAATGTCATCTGCTAAAGCCACATCAATAGTAAGTTTGTGGCTTATTATAATATCCGAAAGAGCAGCTATTCTATCATCTACTGGAATAGACATAATAACATTTGTTATAGCATCATAATTTTGACCTATAATGTCAACATACATATATGCCTGCTGGAATATATAAAACAGCGCATACAATATAGGAAGCTGTACAAGCAACGGAAGACATCCGCCAAGCATACTAACATTATTATCTTTTTGCGCTTTTTGAAGTTCGAGATACATTTTTTGCTGACTTTCGGTATCTTTTCTTCCCTCATATTTCTTTTTTATTTTGTTAAGCTCTGGCTGAAGTTTCTGCATTGCTATAGTTGATTTTTGCTGTTTAATTAAAAGAGGCGTGAATATAAGTTTTACTATAATAGTAAAAAGTATTATAGCTAAACCTAAAGCGTTAGCAGGGCTAAGCGAATATATAAAGTTAAACAAAGCATTATAAGCCACACCAATAATTCTTGCTATAGGTCCCACTATCATTCCAGGCGTTCTTGCAGCAAGCAGTATAATATCCAAATCAAAATCCCCCTCGATTTATTATAACATTTTATGGTACAGGGTCATATCCTCCCTTATTAAACGGATGACATTTCAAAATTCTGCGTACGCTCAAATACCCGCCTTTTAAAACGCCATATTTAGTCACAGCCTCATAAGCGTATTTGGAGCATGTAGGTGTAAACCTACAGCATGGCGCAAAATGAGGTGATATGCAGAGCTGATAAAATCTAATTAAAAAAATAACAAATTTTTTAACCATAATCTCTCAAGCGTCCTTTTATAATTTTTTACAAATAATACCGTGTTTTTCTAAAAGGTCTAAAAGTGCTTTGTTTATATTGGCGTAACTTGCCGTATTTGAAACAACTCTTGCTATAACAACTATATCGTAGCCTTTTTTAATATCTTCTTCACTCAAACGGTAACTTTCTTTTATAAGTCTTGTAACACGGCTCCTTACAACACTTTTACCTACTTTTTTACTTACTGATATTCCAAGTCGGTTTGTATCGGGATATTTTTTGTTTTTAACAACATACATAACCAAAAATCTATTCGCTATTGATTTACCTTTATTATACACAAACCTAAACTGAAAATTTTTTTTAATCGACTGTGTAAACTTCAATTTATCACAACCTCAGCGTTTAAAAATTAAAAGGCCACTATCCGCGGCCTATAAACACAAAATTATGCAGATAATACTTTTCTGCCTTTCCTTCTTCTCGCCGAGAGAACTTTTCTGCCGTTAGACGTCAACATTCTCTTTCTAAAGCCATGAACTTTGCTTCTTTGCCTTTTTTTAGGCTGAAACGTCATTTTCATATATAAGCACCTCCTTATTACTATTTTTGCGCCAATTCCGCACAAAAGCACTGCTACTATTATAATAAATAAAACCTATAACGTCAAGAAATTTATTAACGCTAATAAAATACTTTAACAGTTTTAATTACAAGTTATACACAATAAACACATGTATAAATAAAAACAATACAAAAAATATAAACATAGTCATATAGCTTTTTTTAATACAGCATTTACTCACTAATGTTTTAGTAAATATAAAAACAAATATTTCCACATCAAAAATAAATATTTTGTTGATAAGTCGGTTATATTTTGTTATATTATAGTGGATAAGTTAATGTTTTTTAAAAAAAAATGTTTACTAATAATTTTTAAATAAAAAATTTAATATTTCAATTTTCGTTTTATGAATTTACCCCAAAAATAATTTATTAATTATGAAGTAAACATAAATCTTTAAACTCAAAATCGTGTATATGTATAATAATAAATTGTTTACAATTAAAAAAAACAGTATTTTCCTAAAAAGTTATCAACATGTTGTGCATAACTTTGTTGATAACTTATAAAAATTTTATTTGTGTAATTTTAAAAATAACTAAAAAAATCAATAGTGATATAATTTAAGCTGTAATATACATCTATATTAAAATACAAATTCATTTCAGGGGGAGGAAAAAATGGAAGACTTAAACATCTTTTGGCAGCAAGCTCTGTCACTTATTAAAAAAAATATTGGCTCTCTTGATTTTAACACATGGATTATGCCCATAAAAATACGCAGTTACAACGAAAATCAAATTATACTTGAAACAGTAAACGAGTTTTACAAAAAGCAAGTTGAGACAAAATTTATAACTCTAATTAAAAACGCAATAAGCGAAGTTACAAATATAGACTACAATATAATTTTAGTCTCTCCCGAAAATGCTCCCGCAACTAAACCTGTTATTAAAACAGAAGATAAAATATTAAATGCCAATCTTAATCCAAAATATGTTTTTGAGTCTTTTGTTGTTGGAAACAGCAACCGCATGGCACACGCCGCATCTTTAGCAGTTGCCGAGGCACCGGCAAGCGCATATAACCCACTTTTTTTGTATGGAAATGTAGGATTGGGAAAAACACATCTTATGCACTCAATAGCGCATTACATACTTGACAAAAAACCTGACACAAAAGTTCTTTACGTAACAAGCGAGACATTTACAAATGAGCTTATAAACTCAATAAGTACAAATAAAAATGAAGAATTTAGAAACAAATACCGCAATATAGATGTACTTCTTATAGACGATATACAATTTATAGCACAAAAAGAAAGAACTCAAGAGGAATTTTTCCATACATTTAACGCCCTCCACAGCAGTAATAAACAAATTATAATTTCTTCCGACCGCCCTCCAAAAGAAATAAAAACTCTTGAGGAAAGACTTAAAACACGTTTTGAATGGGGGCTTATAGCAGATATTCAGCCGCCTGATTATGAGACAAGAATAGCAATACTGCGCAAAAAAGCAAAAATGGACTCAATAGTAGTCTCTGATAATGTTATGAATTACATAGCAAGATATATAGATACAAATATTCGTGAACTTGAAGGGGCTCTTATAAGAATTGTGGCTTACGCTAAATTAACAAATCAGGAAATAACTGTTGAGCTTGCCGAAGACGCTATGAAAGATATATTTGAAAGAGCATCCGAAAATAAAATGACATCCGAATTTATACAAGAAATAATAGCTAACTATTACAAAATATCAGTAGATGATTTAAAAGGCTCTAAAAAACCAAAAAATATAGCCTATCCGCGTCAAATCGGAATGTATTTATCAAGAAAACTTTTAGACATATCACTTTCATCAATAGGCGATGATTATGGCGGAAGAGACCACTCAACTGTACTGCACGCTTGTAACAAAATAGAAAAAGACTTAGAAACAGACAAAAAATTAGCTGATACTTTATTAGAACTTGAAAAACGTATAAAAGGATTATAACAAATAAAAAATTTATATATCAAATTAAACCACAACATTTTACTTAAAGCTCACTATAATCGGCAACGAAAAATTCGTTTTATAAAAATATTATTTTTTATTTGTTATTATTTTAACTAACGTTATTTTTATGTTATAAAATTGTTGTAGCAATATATTTTATAACACTTTAACTGTTATAAAACTATCAACATAGCTATGTTGATAGTATGTTTATATATTGTTTATAACAATCAACTTATTTTTACAATGTTAAGTATGTGGACAAGCACAACCAAAAATTATATTTATATACAAGTTTATCCATAAGCATTTTTTTTATTTTTAAAGCCATTTTGTACTTATCAACAAATCAACACATACTACTACTATTATTACTAAAAAGATTTTATATATTTAAGTATTGTTAACAGAAAGGAGTTATTAACAGATATGATTATAACCTGTGATAAAGATTTACTTATAAATGGAATAAATATTGTATCAAAAGCTGTAAGCGGACGTACAACCCTCCCCATACTGGAATGTATACTTATAAACGCGTCAAAAGGCAACATAACACTTACAGCAAGCGACCTTGAAATTGGAATAAAAACCGCTCCAATACCAGCAGATATTGACCAAGAAGGTGAAATAGCCATAGAAGCAAGACTCTTTTCGGAAATTGTAAAACGTCTTAACGACAGTAAGGTAACAATAATAACATCCGAAAAAGAGGCTACAATAAAATCCGCTTGCTCAGAATTTACTTTAATGACACAAAATGCTGAAGATTTTCCAGAAATACCTAAAGTAGAAAAAGACTCTTGTTTTAAACTTAAACAAATTGATTTAAAAAATATGATAAACTCAACAATATTTTCGGTAGCTGTTGACGAGTCTAAACCGTTTTTGACAGGAGAGTACATTGAATTTAAAAAGGACTGTACAAATGTGGTGGCTGTAGACGGATTTAGAATTTCTTGTATGTCGTCTTATGTGTCAAACGAAAAAGAAAGCGGTGTAATAATACCGGCTAAAACAATGAGAGAAATAAGCCGAATACTTTCAAATGATGATGAAAGCGAAGTTGAAATTTTTGTAACTGACAAACATGTACTTTTTAACATAGAACAAAATACTGTTGTTTCAAGAACTATAGACGGCGAGTATATAAAATACGAACAAACATTTACAGACAAATATAAAACAAAACTTGTAGCGGATAGAATTGAATTTATATCATCTCTTGAAAGAGCTTCAATTATATCAAGAGATGCAAGGAAAATGCCTGTAAAAATTGAGATTAAAGATAACATAGTTATAACTTCTCAAACCGAAATAGGAAAAGTACGCGAAGAAATTTCTGCCGAAATACAAGGAGAGGAGCTTAATATAGCGTTTAACCCAAGATATTTAATAGAGGCGCTAAAATCAATAGAAGACGATAATATAATAATTCAATTTAATAGTCATATAGACCAATGTATAATCAAACCGCAAGAAGGAAATATGTATAAATATCTT
>CATJUP010000098.1 GCA_949743655.1 uncultured Eubacteriales bacterium | reverse complement strand
GAATTTGACCCACTATATCCTATAACAATAATGTTTGGAAAACTTAAAGGAGGAAATGCAAGAAATGTAATAGCCGATTGTGTTGAAACGGGAGGAACTATAAGATTTCTTTCTCCTAATGAAAGGGAGGGAAAAAAGAAAGTTTTGGGCAGTTTTGAGCGTATTATAAAAGGCGTATGTTCGGCTATGGATTTAAAATATGAACTTGAGTTTATACCAAGCAATCCTTCACTTGTGAACGACCAAAATCTTTATTCAATAATGAGAGAGTCATCTGAAGAAACTTTTGGCACTACAGATAATATAGAAGATTTTAAAGGGCTTATAGGAGAAGATTTTGCTGAGTTTAGCCAAAGAATACCTTCGGTAATGGTATTTTTGGGAGTAAATGACGGTGAAAATATATATCCTCACCATCATCCTAAATTTAATATAGATGAAAATGTGCTTAAATATGGGGTTGAACTTGAGATAAGGACAGCAATTAAATATCTTGAGAAAAATAAAGAATAAATATTAAAGTGCGAGAAAATATAAAAACAATATAAACAATGTTTTATTTGTTAAGACAGCTTAAAAATAGGCTGTCTTTTTTGTATTCAATATTTGTGCTTTTTATAACTAATGCATAAAAAACACATAAAAACACTATCAAATATTGAAAATATATTCTAATTAAAAGAATTAAAGAGCAATATATACTTAATAAATGTAAATAATTTTGTATATTTTAACTTTAAAACATTTTAAAAAGTTATTGACATTTTAGTTTAAAGGAAATATAATCATAATTGTAAATAATAAAGAATATAATTCCGTATAAAAGAATGATATATAATACAAATCTGATATATAGAATTATATATTTATAAGTGTTTTATAATTATAATAGTTTGCAAAATGGTAACGTTAAAGGAGTGGAGTTAATGAAAACTTTGTATTTTTCTGAGCAAGAGTACATGGAAAGACTTGCCAATACAAAAAAGAGTATGGAAGAAAAAGGTATTGAAGTGCTTATAGTTACTGACCCTGCTAATATGAATTATCTTACTGGTTTTGACGGATGGTCATTTTATGTACATCAAGGCGTTATTGTAATGCTTGATGAACAACAGCCTATATGGTTTGGAAGAGGTCAGGATGGAAATGCCGCAAGACTTACTACATACCTTGACGACAAAAATATTTACGCTTATCAAGACGACTATGTTCAGTCTACAGTTAAACATCCTTATGAATATGTAGCGGATATATTAAAAGAAAGAAAACAGGATAAAAAGAGAATAGCCACAGAAACAGACGCTTATTATTTTTCGGCAAAATGCCAGCAAGTCATAGAAAAATGTCTTCCTGACGCCGTATTTTTGGATGGACATAACCTTGTAAACTGGGTTAAAGTAGTAAAATCACATGAAGAAATTGAATGTATTAAAAAAGCAGCCGTTATAGTACAAAAAGCTATGCAGGTGGCTTATGACTCAATAGATGTTGGAGTAAGACAGTGTGACGCCGCCGCTAATGTATATCACGCACAGATAAGCGGAACTCCTGAATTTGGTGGAGATTACACAGCTATTTGTCCTCTTATGCCAAGCGGAGTAAGAACATCAACTCCTCATTTGAGCTGGACAGACGAACCATATAAAAACGGTGATACAGTTATACTTGAGCTTGCAGGAAACTATCACAGATACCATTGTCCTCTTTCAAGAACTCTTATATTGGGAGATGCTCCTCAAAAAGTACGTGACCTTGGCGCTACTGTAGCAGACGGACTTACACAGGCGCTTGAGGCAATTAAGCCTGGTATGCTTTGTGAAGAAGTAGAAAGAGTATGGGCAAATGCTATAGCTAAGAGTGGTTTTATAAAAGACTCACGTATAGGATATTCAATGGGTCTTAACTATCCTCCAGACTGGGGCGAGCACACAGCAAGCCTTAGACCAGGCGACAAAACAGTTCTTAAACCGGGAATGACATTCCATATGATACCAGGAATTTGGCTTGATGACTGCGGTGTTGACATAAGCGAACCTTTTGTTGTAACAGAAACAGGTGCAGAGCCATTCTGCCATTATCCGAGAAAACTTCTTGTTAAATAAATTTAATTTAATGGGTGTATTCTCATTTAAAAGGATACACCCTATTATAAAATTTGAAAGGAGGAAAGACCTATGAAAAAAATAGATATGATACTTACCAAATTTGAGGAAGCGGTTTTAAGCATATCAATACTTTTAATGGCGTTTATACTCATAGGTGGAGTTATAAGCAGAACTGTTTTTAATTCAAGCTGGACTTTTACTGAAGAAGTAGGAATTTTTCTTAATGTGCTTGTTACATTTTTTGGCATAGGATATTGTGCAAGAGAGGCAAGACACATAAGTATGTCGGTTATATATGACCTTACAAACTCAAAAGCGAAAAAAATATTTGGATATATAATTATGTTTTTTACAGCTCTTATAATGATTTATGTCGCTTATCTTGGTGTTGGGTATACTATAAGTGTTTATAATCTTAAAAGGGTTACAGCGGCATTGAGAATTCCTTCATGGATAACTGTTTTACCTCTTCCTGTTGGGTTTGCTTTGGGCGCTATTGAATATTTTCGTACATTTGTTATAAATGTAAAAGACAAACAGAATGTTTATATATCAAGTAAATTTAAACTTGGCGAAAACGCTGAAAATTATGATGACGATACTAAAAAAGGGGAGGGAGACGCCTTATGATAGCTATGTTATTATCTATAATGATTTTCTTTCTTGTACTTAACTTCCCTATGCTTATACCTATGATAGCTGCTCCTTTGGCTGTAATGTATAATTATATGTTAAACATTGATATGGCAATGGCAAGTCAGCAGCTTATAGCTGGTGTTTCATCAACAGTTTTGCTGTCTGTACCAATGTTTGTTTTGGCTGCCGATATTATGTGTGCTGGACAGACGACAAACAGACTTTTAGACCTTGTAGAAACATTTGTAGGGCATATACATGGCGGTATGGCTATTACAACAGCCGCTACATGTACAATATTTGGCGCTATATCCGGTTCTACACAAGCTACTGTTGTTGCTATAGGAAAACCTATGAGAAACAGGCTTTTAAAACTTGGATATAAAGACAGCGCAAGCTCGTCATTAATAATATGCTCGGCTATTATAGCGCTGTTAATACCACCAAGTATATCAATGATAATGTTTGCCGTTGTTACGGGAACTTCGGTAGGAGACCTTTTTATAGCGGGAGTTGGACCAGGATTATTTATACTATTTATATTTTCTGTATACAGTTTCTTTTATGCGAGATATTCTAAAATACCGAAACTAAAAAAAGGCACATGGAAAGAAAGAGCTGTTGCTTTTAAAAAGGCAATACTTCCTTTGGGATTTCCTGTAATAATATTTGCTGGTATATATTCTGGAAAATTTTCACCTACAGAAGCAGCAGCAATATCAGTGCTTTATGCGCTTATACTTGAACTTATAATTTATCGCTCTATAACTATAAAAGACCTTTACAAAATAGCTTTAAGCACAGGCGTTACAACAAGTGTTGTATTTATACTTGTAGCCGGAGGACAGTTATTTTCATGGGTTATAGCTTATGCCCAAATACCGCAGATGCTAACAACGGCTATATTAGGAACTGACCCTTCAGCTATTAAAATACTTATTACAGTAACTATATTCTTCTTTATAGGCTGTATGTTTGTAGACTCGCTTGTTGTTATAATTATACTTTCGCCAATATTCTTCCCTATTGCTATGCAGGCAGGAATAAACCCAGTACATTTAGGTATAATTGTTACACTGCAAGCCGCTATAGGCTCGGTTTCTCCGCCTTTTGGATGTAACATATTTACAGGCTGTGCTATATTTAAAAAGCCTTACCTTGATATAGTAAAAGGTTTGCCTCCTTATATTATAATGCTTGCTATAGTGTCAATAGTAGTTATAATGTTTCCTCAGCTTTCATTGTTTCTTTTATAATAAGAGGTGGATTAAAATATGTTTGATGTTAAAAAAGAAGTTTTGGAATGTGAAAATGAACTTGTGGCTTTGAGACGTGATTTTCATCAGAACCCTGAGTTAGGCTATAAAGAGTTTCGTACATCTAAAATAGTTTCTCAATATCTTACTGATATAGGGCTTGATGTTAAAAGTGTTTCAAAAACAGGTGTGGTAGGAATTTTAAAAGGTACGGCTGGAGAGGGAAAAACACTCCTTATAAGGGCTGATATGGATGCTCTTCCTGTTGAGGAGAAAACGGGACTTCCTTATAGTTCTAAAAATACTAATGTTATGCACGCCTGCGGACATGACGGACATACGGCAATACAGCTTATAGTGGCTAAAATACTATCAAGGCATAAAGACGAGTTTAAAGGCTGTATAAAATTTATGTTTCAGCCTAATGAGGAAGAAGCAGGTGCTCTTGACATGATTAATGAGGGGGTTCTTGAAGAACCTGATGTTGACGGTGCAATGGCTTTACATCTTTGGAGCCCTGTAAAATCTGGTAGAATAGGATTGACAACAGGACCTGTACTTGGCACTACAGAAGAATTTGAACTTAAAATAATGGGAAAAGCTGGTCACACTTCTACACCACATACGGCAAAAGACGCATTGCTTGGAGCATGCAAAGTGGTAGATGCTATACAAAGTTTGGGTACAAGAGAATTTGACCCGCTTAATCCTATAGCTATTATGTTTGGTAAAATACATGGCGGAAGCGCGAGAAACGTAATAACCGATTGCGTTGAATTGGGAGGAACAATACGATTTTTGTTCCCAGATGAAAAAATAAATAAGCCAAAAGTTTTAGACGCTTTTGAAAGAATTATAAAAGGTACATGCGATGCTCTTAGTTTGGGATATGAAATTAAATATATACCAAGCAATCCATCTCTTATAAATGACCCTTATATGGTTTCTATAATAAAAGAGGCAGACAAAGAAACATATGGGACAAATGATAATATTGATGATTTTAAGAGCTTAGCTGGAGAGGACTTTGCAGAAATAAGTCAGAGAGTGCCGTCAGTTATGACATTTGTTGGAATATATAACGAAGAAGCAAAAAGTTGTTATCCTCATCATAACTCAAAATTTACTATAGATGAAGATATTATGAAATATGGCGTGGAACTGCATGTTAGAGCAGCTATGAAGTTTTTAAATAATTAAATTTAGGAGGTATTGTTATGAAAAAGAAATTTATGTGTATTGCTTTAGCCGTTACTGTTTTTGTATCTCTTACCACAGGTTGCGCAAGAAGAGGCGGTTCAAATGCTGGGGCAACAGGAGGAAGCTCGGCGCAGTCATCTTCAAGCGGAGAAGAGACATACAACTGGAGAATGGCTCATGAGGAGTATGACGGAAATATTCAAGATGTTTATTGCAAAGAGTTTGCAAAAAAACTTAACGAAAACTCAAATGGAAGAATTAATCTTCAAATTTATGGTGTTGGACAAATAGGAGATGCTTTACAGCAGTGTGAGCTTTTACAAAATAATGGTCTTGAGTTTGCAATGATTTCTCCTGGAAATACAGGTACTATTGTTCCTGAAAATCAGTTGTTCTCACTGCATTTCCTTTTCCCTAACGACCTTGAAAAAACACAGAAAATACTTAATTCAAGTAAGGCTTTAAATGAAACTTTAGGTGCAAAGTATTTAGAGAAAAATATACAGGTACTTTCTTACTGGACAGAAGGTGCTATGCAATGGACAAGTAACAAGCCTTTACATTCGCCTAACGACTTTAAAGGACTTAAATTTAGAACAATGCAGTCTCCTATGATTGTGGCGGCTTATGAAGCCTATGGCGCAAACCCAACTCCTATGAGCTATACAGAAGTTTACTCTGGACTTCAGCTTAATATGATTGACGGACAGGAAAATCCTATAAGCGCTATACTTGACTCAAAGTTTTATGAGGTTCAAAAGTATCTTACAGAAGCTAACTCAAATGTTTATATTACATGCACATGCGTAAACCCTACATTCTTTAACGGACTTCCAGAGGATATACAAAAAATAATAATGGATACTATTGAAGAAATGAACCCACGCGCTTATGAAATCCAAAAAGAGCTTAATGACGCGGCTTTAGGAAAAATACAGGATGTAAGCGATATAACTGTAGAAAAACTTAATGACGATGAAAGAGTAGAGTTTGAAGCTGCTGCTCAGAACGCTTATGGAAAATATAAAGAAATAGTTGGAGAAGACGGCGCGACTATACTTGACGAATTGTTGGCTGAAATTGAAGCTGCTGAATAAAAAATATACAGAAAAGAGGAAATATAAATGGAAATAAAAGGCATAACGTCAAGAGATATTTGGAAGGCAAAACAAAGAATATCCCCTTATGTAACAAGAACACCTATAATTTATTCTCATGAGCTTTCCGAAATGACAAAAGCCAATGTATATCTTAAACTTGAAAATCTTCAAGCTATAGGAGCTTTTAAAGTAAGAGGAGCAGCAAACAAAATATTAAGTCTTACTAATGAGGAAAGAAGTAAAGGTGTTTCAACTTTTTCTACAGGAAACCATGGGATGGCGGTGGCACATATAGCTAATAAACTTGGAATAAAAGCTACGGTTTGTATGTCAAAACATGTTCCTCAAAATAAAGTAAAAGCTATAAGCCGCTGGAAACCTGAAATAAAGCAGGAATGGGACAGCCAAGACGCGGCAGGAGTATACTGCTATGAGCTTGAAAAAAAAGAAGGTGTAAAAGTAATACCACCTT
>CATJUP010000097.1 GCA_949743655.1 uncultured Eubacteriales bacterium | reverse complement strand
TTTAATATTCGGTCTGCTCTACTCTTTATCTGGCTTTCACTCTCTTCACCAGAGGCATATAAAACAGTAAGCCCCAATTCGGCGGCGGCATTAGATATAGCAAGAGCAAGAGTTGACTTTCCACCACCTGGAGGCGAGCTTAAAATTGTTACAGCGTCTCTTATTATACCGCCTCCCACAACTCTGTCAAACTCACTTATACCTGTAACTATTCTGTCTCCCTCACCGCTTTTAGCGGCTTTTAACCTTAAAACACGCGCTTGTTTGCGTTCTGACATTTTTTTGCCGCTTTTTTCTTCTCTTACTATTTCTTCAGCAAAAGTATTATATTCATTGCATTTTGGGCACATACCCATCCATTTTGACGAAACATTACCACAGTTGGAACATATATAAACTTTTTTTTCTTTCATAAAACACACCTCATATATTTTTAGCCACAATTAATATAAATATTAACACATATAAGCAGTTAATAAGCAATAATTTTTAAAAAAAGACAATATTTTATTAACATTTTTATTATGTACAAAACGCTTTTGAATTGATATAATAATTATATAATACTTATTGCTATACCAAAATAGCAAAAGCGTATTGTTATTATTATTAGGAGGGCTGTTAAAATGGCAGTTGTGGATAAGTTAATATGTTTAGAAAATAATGGCGCTATTAGTTTTGGCGATTACAGCGCCGCTGAAAAAAAGAAAGTTCATGATTTTAAAGTAAATGACGATAGTTATTATATAAAAACGTTTTCCGAAATTACAAAACTTGAGAAAAATGGAAAACTTTTGTTTGAGTCAGTTCCAGGCTCAACTGTACATAACTTTACTATAAACGAAAAAACAGTGTCGTTTTCTATTGAGGGCAACGACACGATACAAATAACAATGGAGCTTGAAACTGAAAGTGCTTATCGTGTTGTTGTTGATGAGTTTAATATAGGTACTGTAAACTCATCAAATTTTTCGGGAAAAGTTGTTTTTAGCGTTGATGCTAAAAATTGTGAAAGAGCAGTTAAACTTGAAAAAATGTAATTTTTAAAACTAATATATAAAATTTAAACTATCACTTGTATTTATATTAAACAAAATTCAAGTGATAGTTTTTAAATTAAAGTGTTTAAAGCATTATTTATATCCAAAAACATGGTTTCCTATTGAGTATGTAATTGGAACAGTCCATATCCACCGGCTTGTGGCAGTTGATGGGTTCCAATAATATAATGCCCCGCCCGTTGGGTCCCAGCCATTTAAAGCATCATTAGCGGCGGAATATGCTGTTTCGTTAGGTGTAAGATTTATTTGCCCGTCATATACAGCATCAAAAGCCCCTGTTTGATAAACTACATCCGGTATACTGTTAGGAAAATTGGGACTGTTAACCCTATTTATAATAACGGCGCCTATTGCCACTTGTCCCTCGTATGGTTCTCCTCTTCCTTCGGCATATATAGCTCTTGCCAATACCTCTGTATCATAAGCCTTATTTACCGAGTCTAATATTCCTAAAGCTGACAATGTACCATCTCCAGTTATACCATCTGGCGCAAGGCCATTGTTTTGCTGAAACAGTCTTACAGCCTCAAATGTTCCTGTACCATATATACCGTCTATTTCTCCCGAGTAATAGCCAAGTGTCCTAAGCCTGTCTTGAATTAAACGTATAGCCTCGCCGCTTGAGCCATATCTAAATATAGCGGCTCTTTTAACACTTTTATTTGACGTTATAAACGTAGCTACAGCAAATACTACTAATACCAAAAATACTAAAATACAAAAACCCGTCCTTTTATTTATCCTCATTAAACACCTCAAATCTACAGACTGCTATTCAAAATAACTTTCTATTTCTTTTACAAGCTCTACAGTCGCAAATTTAATATTTATTTTATCACAACCTGTTATTATACTATATTCCTCAGATGTGAGAATATTCTTTAGTTCTTCCTCTTGTATAAATTCTTCTCCATTATTATAAATACAAAGTGACGGATACATAACACACCACCAGTTATGCCCTTTGCTTTCTCCTATTTTTATATTTAAGGCATCATAATATCCAGCTGGCAAAGTTATGTCTTCATAATTTTTAACAGGAAAAAGTGTTCTCTCAAAACTGACATCAACATTATAATAACAATTTTCGGATTGAAGTGTTTTTTCGGCTGTTTGTTTAATAGCATCAATATTAAGTTTTATTATATTTATGCTTTCCTCTCTACTTTTACAGTTATTAAATTTATCTCCCATAAATTCAATAACCGAGTCTCGTACTTTTAATTTTAAATTTTGGTCGGTATCGCTGTCGCTGTTAGCCACTATATGCAGTCTAACAACTTTTTGGGCTATACTGCTTTGAACACTATCAGCATATAATTTTACAGCAAATGCTGTTGTAAAAACACTTGATATTAACATAGCTGTTAATATTGATATAATTATGTTTTTCTTTTCTTTTTTTAATATGTTTATTATTTTCTCCATTTTCATCACCAAATACAATATTGACAACAAAAACATTAAATAAACATTCTAATCAAATTTTAATTTCGACATT
>CATJUP010000096.1 GCA_949743655.1 uncultured Eubacteriales bacterium | reverse complement strand
CGTACAGTAGGCGTTAATACTAGTCAATCTTTTGCAAACGAAATGAAAAATATTCCAATAATTGGTACAATAGCAAATGTTTTAACTGTTCGCCATTATGAGGATAATACAGAAGATTTTAGCATTTCTGTGGATATTCCGAGCATAGAATTAATTTCTGAAGAGCTGAATGGATTAGAAAAAAATGTAAATGAAGAAATTTATGAGTTTTGCAATCAGTATGCCAATGAAGCAAAAAACAGGGTATACGAATATAAAAAGGCTTTTATTGATACTGGTGGTACGGAGAAGGAATGGGCAGAACATAACATTACTATTAAAGTATTGTACGAAATAAAATCACAGACAGACAAATATTTATCATTAATGATAATGGGAACAGATAACTGGAGTGGAGCGTACAGTGATGTTATATATTATAATTTTGACATTGAAGCAAGCAAATGGATAACTCTTAAAGATATATTGGGTGATGATTATGTTCAGTTGGCAGAGCAAAGCATACTTTATCAAATAAAACAAAGAGAAAAAGAGACAGGATTTGAGTATTGGTATGATGAATACAAAGGAATTGATGAAAACACAAAATTCTATATGAGTAATGAAGGAAAGCCAGTAATAGTATTTGAAAAATACGAAATCGCTCCAGGAGCGGCTGGACAACAGGAATTTATTATTGATATACAACATTTATAATATACTTTTTTAATTGCTAATTTAAATTTTAAACAAAAGTTTATATCAATGATAATAGTTGACAAAAATATATACTCAATTTTGTATCATAATTATTTTTTGTTCATAATATAAACTATAATGTTTTTGGAGGGATATTAATTGCCAAGAATATATCTTAGTCCTTCTGTTCAAGAATATAATAAATATATTACGGGCGAAAGTGAAGAGTATTATATGAATTTGGTAGCTGACGCCATGGAACCATATTTAATAGCAAGTGGCATAGAATTTGTAAGAAATGACAGAAATCTGCCTGTTTCACAAGCTATAGTCCAGTCTAATGAGGGAGATTATGACCTTCATGTTGCTTTGCATTCTAACGCGGCACCTGAAGGATTAAAGGGAAAACTTTCGGGCGCTGATATTTATTACAGCCCTGTAAGTTATTTGGGAAAAATTTTTGCAGATATATTGGAACAAAACTATAAATCAATATATTATAACGCCGATGAGGTAAGTACAATACCAACAACTTCTTTAGGAGAAATAAGACGTACAAAAGCGCCAGCCGTACTTATAGAAACGGCTTACCATGATAATATTGAAGATGAACAGTGGATAAGAGAAAACATAGATAATATAGCCAGAGTTATTGCTATGAGTATAGCTGAATTTTTTAACATACCATTTGTAGAACCAATTATTGGCGATGACAGCTATGAAATAAAAGTTTCTATTATAGAGTAAATATTAAAAACCCACATACTTATGTGGGTTTTTATAAATTAAAAATTGAAAAATAAATTAAAAAATAGAGTTTAAATTTAGTAATATTCACTTAGTATAATTCAAATTAAAATTTTAGAGAAATAAATGTAATAGTTACTAAAACATTTTATGTTTATAATTATTGTCTATTTTGCAAAAATAAATGTAAGTCTTTGACTTTGGCATTGATTTTTTATTAAAAAGCATATATACTGATATTGTATTTTTATAAAAAATGCCGAGAGTATATTAAGTTCTTTGCTAAAACGCTTTATTTATATGTTTAAGGAGGTAAAAAAGTGGCGGAGGGTAAAGAGGATTTTGATGATATAAATATAAATTCAGATAGTCAAAATTCGATTAATGAGTTTAATCAAAATCAGAATTTTGTTTTGTGGACAATAGCCGGACTGGTTATTTTTTTTGGTATTATAAATGGAAGTTTTTCGTATTATCATTATATACAAAAACAACTCTTTGAAGAACGTAACTCGCACTTGACAGAAATTAACATACAGGTGGCGCAGACTTTTGAAACTATAAGAGATTACAGCTTGAAAACCGTATCACTTGCGTCTATGTATATAAAAAGTGAACCAATGAATACAAGCGAAGAGCTTATGAATGAATTAAACAGTCTTTCTAAATCAACAAAAAATGCTGTGTTTATAGCTATTGATGAAGAAGAAAAAAAATATTATACCTCTACAAATCATTCAGGAGTATGGGAAGATGGAATCGTTTTACAAAGTGCTGAAAATGGAAGCGCGAGCATAAGTAATTTACCATATGATGACTCTAACTCATATATATTTTTAACCGAAAAATTATATGAACCTTATATTATTGGAAATTCGGGTATTAAAATCTCATACATAGTTATTGGTTATAATATGCAGGAAATACAAGAGCGTATGAATATAGTTGGATTTGGAGAGGAGTGTATGACATATATTTTAGACTCATCAAATAACCGTGTATATCAAAATAATTTTGGTAAAGATTTTATAGCAAGCCAAAATATATTTGAAACATTAAATGAATGTGAGTTTAAATATGGTGGTACTGCTCAAGAGCTTGAAAATGCTATTAGTACACAAACACAGGAAGTTATGGAATTTATTTACGTAGATGGTGTGGATTATTTTATAAGTTCAGTACCTGTTGGTAAAAATGGATGGTCATTGCTGCTTTTTGTGCCCACTAAAGTTTTAAGTAAAAACATGGGAAGTTACTTGAATGTAACAATAGCTTATTTTTTAGCTATGGCTGTAGTTTTGTTAAGTTTGGTTACAGCTATAGTATTAGCAAACGCTAAATCTAAAAATAGTAAAGTATTGTTTTATAAAGAAAAAGAGACAAATAAACGTCTTGAAAAAATTAATGGTTTTTTAAGTGATGCTAAAGCAGAGGCTGAAATGGCTATGGAGGCAGCTATTTTGGCAAGAGCCGAGGCTGAACACGCTAACAAAGCAAAATCTGAGTTTTTATCTAATATGTCTCATGACATTAGAACACCTATGAACGCTATAGTTGGCTTTACAACAATAGCTAATTCGCATATAGATGACCCTGTTAGAGTTAAAGACTGTCTTAATAAAATAGCGTCTTCAAGCAATCACCTTTTATCTCTTATTAACGATATTTTGGATATGTCAAAAATTGAGAGCGGTAAAATAAATATTCAAGAACAGGAAACAAGTATTCCAGATATAATACATAATCTTATTAATATGGTTCAATCTCAAGTAAACGCTAAAAACCTTAATTTGTTTATTGAGGCAAATGATGTTAAACATGAGAATGTAATGGTTGATTATTTAAGACTTAATCAAGTTTTGATAAATATTGTGGGCAACGCTATTAAATATACTAATTCTGGCGGAAACATTACAATTACTGTAACAGAGGTTAAATCAGACAATCCTGCTTTTGGAAACTATGCTATTTCGGTTGAAGATACAGGTATAGGCATGAGTAAAGAGTATCTTCCTCGTGTATTTGATACATTTAGCCGTGAAAGCAGCTCTACTGTGTCAAAAATTCAAGGAACGGGACTTGGTTTATCTATATCAAAAAATATTATTGAATTGATGAATGGTACTATAAGTGTTGAAAGTGAGCTTGGGGCTGGTACTGTATTTACTATACATATTCCTATGAAAATATTAGATAATTCAATTAAGTCGCCTCAGATAGAACAGCTAATTGGTAACAAAGTGCTTGTTGTTGACGATGATTTTGAGGTTTGTAACAGTGCCTACAAAATGCTTAACTTAATTGGTATGGACCCTGATTGGACATTATCAGGAAAAGAGGCTGTATTAAAAGCAAAGTCTGCTATTGACAGTGATAAACAATATTATGTTTATATAATTGACTGGCTTATGCCAGAAATGAATGGTATTGAGGTAGCTAAAAAAATTAGAAAACTTCCTAACAATAAAGCACCTATATATATACTTACCGCTTATGATTACAGTGAAATTGAGAAAGAAGCTAAAGAGGCTGGTATAACAGGATTTATTCAAAAACCGCTTTTTATGTCTTCACTGCGTAAAACACTGCTTGAGACATGCGGCGTTAAATGTAAGGAAGCAGAAAAAGAAAAAGAAGAAGAAATATCGTTTGATGGTACACGTTTGCTTTTAGCTGAAGATACAGAACTTAATGCTGAAATAGCTGTTGAGATATTAGGTCAGGCTGGCTTTGAGGTTGATGTGGCATGTAATGGCAAAATAGCCGCTGATATGCTTGAAAAAAATGGAGCAGATTATTATGCCGCTGTTTTGATGGATGTACAAATGCCTGTTATGAATGGTTATGAGGCTACAAAACTTATACGAGGATTTGAGGATAAAAAATTGGCGGATATACCTATTATAGCTATGACAGCTAATGCGTTTGAAGAGGATAAAAAAGAGGCTTTTAGCGCTGGTATGAATGCACATCTCTCAAAACCTATAGATATTACCGCTCTTATGGATACATTAAATGATATAATTAAGCGTTAATACGTTATATATTTATGAGGTAAATATATGAAGGCGAAAAGAGATTTTTATCAGTGTGATGCTGTTGTTTTAGCCAAAAAACTTATAGGCTCAGTTTTAACTCATAATACAAAAATTGGTGTTTTAAAAGGGCGCATAGTTGAGACTGAGGCGTATAGAGGACCAATGGATAAAGCGGCTCACTCTTACAAAAACAAAGGAGCTAATGGGCGTACAGCTATACAATATAAAGAAGGCGGCTACGCTTATGTATATATTATATATGGTATGTATTACTGTTTTAATGTTACAGCGGCGCCTATAGATAATCCTGAATGCGTGCTTATAAGAGCTCTTGAGCCCGTTGAGGGAATTGACATAATGAAAGAAAACAGAAATACAAATAATTTAAAGAATATATGTAATGGTCCGGGAAAGTTATGTATGGCTATGATGCTCGATAAAAACTGTTATGGTATTGATTTATGTGGTAACGAGCTATATATAGAAATTGACAATAAAACATATGATATTGAGACATCAAAACGCATTAATATAGCCTATGCTGAGGAGGCAGTGGACTATATGTGGCGTTTTACATTAAAAGGCAGTAGTTATATATCAAAAAAATGAAAATATGTTAATTTTATGTAATATAAAGTTATATTGGTTATTTATAAAATAGGAATATAAAAAATAAAAACTGAGAATAATAGTTTTATAAAATTTGAGAGGAGGAATTGATTATGTCACGTAATACAAGTATTAAATGTACAGTAAGCCAGTGCAAAAATCACTGCAAAGGTGAAAACTATTGTTCTCTTGACTGTGTTACAATAGGAACACACGAACTTAACCCAACAAAAAATGAATGTACAGACTGCAAATCATTCAAACTTGATTAAGGCTGTTTAACTAAATTTTGACTGTGATAAAAATGTATTTTTCATTTATTTACTGCTAACCAACTATTTTTAACATCGCGTATACAAGGCTTATGAGTAATAACTCATGAGCCTTGTTTTTTAACAAAACATATGTTTGGAATTTATTAAATTTTAAAAGCGTATAATGCTGTATAAATATAATATTACAGGTGGTATTAATTTGATTATACATACAGTTGAAAGAGGAGAAACATTAAATTCTATAGGTATAAAATATGGTATTTCGGCAAGTTACATACAAAATATAAACCAACTTCCAAATCCAGATACACTTGTTGTTGGGCAAAATATACTTATATTGTTTCCAAAAACAACTCATGTGGTAGGTCAATATGAAACATTAGAGTCTATATCTATTATGTATTCTGTGCCTCTTATAAATTTAATAAGGAATAATCCAGCTATAACTGCTAATGCTGAAATTTATGTTGGACAGGAACTTGTTATAGAATTTGAAGATGAAAAAATAAAGTCTGTTATAACTAACGGCTATACTTATGGAAATATATCTGAGGAAGAACTTATAACAATGCTTCCTTATTTTACATTTGTATCACCTTTTACATATGGAATAGAAAAAGACGCATCACTTATAAGACCAAATACAGGCGATACATTGCGTGTAGCATATTATTATGGCACAAAACCGCTTATGCACATATCTACAATAAATTATTACGGCAATTTTAGTATCGAACCTGTAAGTTTTATATTAAATAATCCATATATTTGGCAAACAGCATTTGAAAATATACTTTATGAAATAGAAAATTACGGTTATGCAGGAGTAGATATTGATTTTGAGTTTATAAACCCAGAGGATAGCATTAATTACGCTGAGTTTATAAATTTTTTAAGAGTAAACCTTAATTTATATGGATATGTGGTAATAGCGGCGCTTGCGCCAAAAGTATCCGCTGACCAAAAAGGTGTGCTGTATGAGGGGCATAATTATAAAGCTATAGGAGAGGCGGCTAATTATGTGTTTATAATGGCTTATGAATGGGGTTATACTTATGGACCTCCGATGGCTGTAGCGCCTATAGAAAGTGTAAAAAATGTTTTAAATTATGCTGTTACAGAAATACCGCCCGAAAAAATACTTATGGGTATACCAAGTTATGGTTATGATTGGACACTACCTTTTATAAAAGGTGGACCACCAGCAAAATCAATATCAAATCCAGAGGCTGTAATGACTGCTTTAAAGTATAAAGCAGAAATACATTTTGACACGTTTTCTCAAAGTCCTTATTTTTACTATACTGACGAAAGTGGAAATATACACGAAGTATGGTTTGAGGACGCTAAAAGTTCTCTTGCTAAACTTAGGCTTATTGAGATGTATGGTCTTTCGGGCTGTGGGTATTGGAATTTAGAAAGACCATTTACACAAAATTATATGGTGCTTAACAGTTTGTATTATATTGTTGAGTATTCCTTTTAATCGAAACACACTTTT
>CATJUP010000095.1 GCA_949743655.1 uncultured Eubacteriales bacterium | reverse complement strand
CTGCCATACCATCAGCGTTGTATATGGCGTTTGTTAATTTTATGTAATCATCGCTGCTTGCTCCCACTATTGATAAAAGCCCCGCCATAGCGGTTTTGCCGGCTATAGCTTCGGCTTCGGATACCTTTCCGGCAGCTGTCATTGTCTGCGCCGCTTCTGTTACCTCATCGTAAAGCTGTGACTGTGTTTTTAATACGCCGTTCTCATCTTCAAGCGCTATTCCAAGACCTTTAGCCGTATTAGTTAAATCTCCTTTTATTGCCTCTTTTTCAGCGTCACTCATTCCATTAAAAGCCGTTCTTGTATCATCAAGTATCTCTTTAAGGCTTCTCATGCTTCCGTCAGCGTTTGTTGTGGATATAACAAATTTACTTCCGTCAGCTTGCAAAACCTCCATATCGCTTGATAACTGTGTAAGCATACGTCTCATGGCTGTACCGGAATTGCTCGCTTTAATTCCAGAATTAGCCATAAGACCAAGAGCAAGAGCTGTATCCTCTATTGAAAACTTATACTGCCCTGCAAGAGGAGCACAATATTTAAACGACTCGCCTAAAAGAGCGACATTTGTGTTACTGTTAGAGCTCGCCGCCGCAAGAACATCAGCAAAGTGAGTGGCATTGGCTACCTCCTTTGCCACTCCATTGCTCCAGACAGTAGTTGTTCCGTTTGCCGCTAATCCAAAAGCCGTCAT
This sequence comes from uncultured Eubacteriales bacterium, assembly GCA_949743655.1. Taxonomy (GTDB): domain Bacteria; phylum Bacillota; class Clostridia; order Lachnospirales; family Anaerotignaceae; genus Neoanaerotignum_A. The sequence continues at coordinate 6,995 of CATJUP010000095.1, read as the reverse complement.
AGCGTCAGTCACTATATCCGAAACTGTTCCTAATTCCTCGCTTGACGCCGCAGCCAAATTCATAACACCCTCAATTCCGTTAAGCATGTCATCTGTTTTCCAGCCTGCCATAGCCATATATTTAAAAGCCTCTCCAGCCTCAGTAGCTGTAAATTTGGTTGTCTTTCCCATTTCACGGGCTTTTTGAGTGAGTACATCCAATTCAGCCGTTGACGCTTGACTTATAGCTTTAACCTCGCTCATTGCAGCCTCAAAATTTCCGTATGTGTCAATTAAGTCTTTAGCCCCAAACGATAGCCCTACTATTGAAGCTCCTATCACAAGCGGCTTTTTTGCTAAATTAAAAAGACCCCTTATAGGGGATGTAGCTTTGTCTATTACTTTTGTTGTTATATTCCATGCTTTTCCCGTTATGCTTTTAAGGCTTTTAGCGGTTTTTGTTATCATCTGTGTCGCCTTATCCTTTACAGACAGTTTTATGTCAGCTTTGGATTTACTTAACTTATCAGTTTGTTTTTTTGTCTTTTCTATACTATCGCCCAACTTGTCAACATTCTTTCTTGCTTTTTCCGCTCCCTGAGAAGTTTGGTCAATAAATCGCGCGGTTATATCAATAATTACTGTCTGTGCCACAAAATCACCTTTTCTTTCCTAAAAATGGACAAACAAACTCATTTTCAATGGAATAAATCTCACTGGCGAATATAAAAGCTCTCAATCCTTCCCGCGACACTTTATTAGCCGGTATTCCTAATATCTCTGTTGGGTATTTTCCAGTCCTTTGCCATATCCGGTGCAATAAATACATTTTGCCGCCGGTGGATATTAGTTTTTTGCGTTTTCCTCAAGCGCCGCTTCCGCCATTCCAAAACCGCTTATTTCATCTATTATGTCGGTTATCATGTCTTTCTCACCGCCCATTAATACTGTGTCTATAACATCTATGTCCTGTAAAACCCCTAACTTGTCTTTTAATACTTTGTTTGACCATATAACGCCTTTTCCCCTGTCAACTGTCGCCTTAAGTATTTTGTAGCTTCTAAGTTTTACATAGTCAGTTTCGCCTTCTATCATACTAAACTGACGTCCTCTCGGGTCTGGACGGCGTTTTGTTACCTTTTTTCTGCAATCCTGTATTTCTTCTTCAGTAAGAGGACGCACAAAAAACTCAAACAGAGCTTTTCCATTTCTCTTTACCTGTATTTTTCTTTGAAGACTCTCGTCATTCTTAAATTCCGCCGCCGTCAAAATACCGTTTATAATTTCGTCCTCGTTCATAAGTATTTCATCCTTGCTCATCTCTATATTTTCATCAAAATTAACACTGTCCATTCCTGTTTTCTCCTCTCATTATTAATAAAAATAACATCCACAAATGTGAGTGTTCTAATATAGCTATCTGTGTTTTTTCAATTTTTTATGCGGTGTCAAAACTATTTTTTATAATAATAAAGATAATTATATTTAACCCTCATAAGTAAACCATTCAATCTGTTCCGGTATAGAGTTTACCCTAAAGCTCCAGCTTCTTTTTATTATGTCGCCTGGTGAAAGGTTCATAATGTCTATAGAGCCGTCTGGTATACAGTTTTTAAATATTTGTCTGGCATACTGTCCATCTCTTCGTCTTAATTTACCCTGAAAATCAAATGTAGGAAAGTATCCCTGTTTAATATCATCAAACAGTTTTTTAAGCATTACATCATCTCTTACAACAGCCTCAGTAAGCGTAAGTGTTACACTATAGCCTGTTGACACAGCATAACTTAAAGCCGAGCCAACAGGCTGATAATCTGTGTTGTTTACAGATAACTGTGCTTGAAAAGTATCCACTTCAGCTAAAAATATCTGTGTGCCATCATTTTGGATTACAAAAAGCTGTCCATCTTTTCCTGTCATTAATTTTGTTGTATCAAGTATTGATTGTCCATTTAACATTCTTTCACTCTCCTTAAAATAATACAATAATCTAAATGCTTACTTATTACAAATTAGGTGAGTACCTAAATTTGTAAACAAAATAAATTTTCTCCATGCTGTCAATGTCATCGGCGTATATATTAAACCATGCGCTGTCGCCCTCTGGTGGATTGGCGCTGTCAAGTTCTATATATGCCCCGTCAAGTATTTTGCCCTCTGTTTCCATAAGAGATAATAACCTCCCTATGGCGATTATTACTGTTGCTCGTCCGTCTGGGTCGTTGTTTATGTTGCCTACTAACCCTTCAACTGTGTCGCTTGCCCTGTTCATAAGCTCTTTGCGGATTTTTGTTCTTTTAATCTTTTTCCAGCCTTCGTCATCCTCACCTTGAGGCACATTAAGAGTTGTTACAGCACTTTCTATCCATACATTGCCCGCTGATGATAGGCTAAATGTAAGCATACCAGCGTCAATAGTTCTCTCGTAGTCGCTGTTTGTAAGTACCTCCAATACATCTGTCATACCACTTACAACTTTGTGTGTAAGGCTTTGGTTGCTCGAAAGTGACGCTACCATTCCGGCTACTCTTGCCGCCGCCATATAACCCTCTAACGGCTTGCCTAACGTGTCAACAGCGCCACCGCCTACATATATAACATTGTAAGAGTTAAACGTCTTAGCATGGCTTAAGCGTGTCTCAAGTTCAACACTTGTAGGCTCTCCTATAACGGCAAACGGAAGTATGTTTCCATTGTTGTATATTCTATCAACATAAGCTGCCAAAAGGGTATGCACAGCCGCATCACAAGTATCAATACATATTGTGTTAAACGAATACGGCTCTAAAAGTGTAAACGCGCTTGAGTAACTCTCGTTTGTGACTGTTGGGTTTGTTCCCGCTGGAAATTCCGTTTGAGGTATTTCGGCTAAAGTTTTAACTTCTGTCTCCTCTTTCTCAAAATTAAAATAGTTTGATTTTTTAGACTGTTCCAAAAAGCTGTCAATCTCATTTTCACCGCTCTCAAAAGTTATTTTTTCAACTTCCAATGAGCCGTTTAAAACAATAAATTCTTTGCTATTTGTGTCTCCCAATTTTTGTCTAAGCATATAGCTTAAATTTATACTTCCTTCATATTTTGCTGTCATTGTAACAGCGTCAGCGTTATCATTATCTTTTAATTTAACACTTTGTTTTACTCCGCCAGAACCCAAACGGACACAGTACACTTTTTTAGCCCCACCCATAAATATTTGGTTAAGTATATCAAAAGCGTTACCGCCTGTGCCAAGAGCTTTTTTTGCCTCGTCTATATTTTCAAACGTATACACCCTGCCAAGCTCTCCCCAATCGGCACGCACACAACAGGCTACTATTCCGTCAGTCGCTCCCACAACCGATACGCCGCCTACATTTTCATACCTTTGATATACTCCGGCTCTTTTCTTTTTTTCTCCTACATTAAAAAATACTCCCATTTAATACACCTCTCTAATCATAAAATTTTTAATAATACTTTGTGCCTCTTTTTGTGTAGCTTTTGTACTTCCTGCCACCAAAAAAGCCGCTCTTACACATTCAGGTTTTACTCCAAATGTATTGGCGGCTTGTTCTAACTCACTTAGGCTGTATTTTATTTCTGTGTTTGTTGACACTATTTTATCAGCCCTTGTTTTTTTGTTCTTCTCTTCTTTTTCAGTGTTCCCCAATTCTTTCAAAATTTTCACTCCCTTTTAAAATTAATATATTTGGTTTTATTATTTAATTGTATAATAATAGCATTACAATTAAACACACAATACAATAAGGCACTTGCTCTAACTCCAAAAGATAATCACATTAATTTATTTTAATGTCCGTTTTTAAAATAAGCGTTATTAAGTTTAATACTTTTTTCTGGCTCTCTCATAATACCATACTGACCTGTAAGCGTTAGCTGTACTGTTATAATTGGATAATTGTACAAGTTCTGTTTTACTTCAAATATTAAATATGGCGAACCGTTCTGCATAAGAGTTTCTTTTTCTATAGAAAATTCTCTCGCTATTAAACTTGCTGTTTTATTTGCTTTTTCAATATTTGATGATATAACCGAAACATTTATTTTGTTTTCAAACCATGCCATTGAGTAATTTGTTTTAATATTGTTTGTTTCGGTAACTTTAGTATATATAATCGGTTTTTTGTCTGTCGCTCTTACAAATTCTGGCAAAACTTCATGCCCAATTATAAAACTTTCTGGAATAATTCCTTTTATAAACTCATTTACAGACCATACCGGACACGGAATATTTCCCTCCTGTCCTGTAAAGCAGATAATGTCAAAACTTACAGCAGTTCCATTTACAGAGGGTTCTGTGTCTTTAATATCAAAACTCTCTGTTTTATCCCATATAATACAGTAAGTTCCGCTATTGTCTGTCAAAAATAATTCCGATAAATACTCAGTTATACCTTTTGATATTTCCTCTGGAGAAATATGATTTTCGTTTGTGCAAAATATTTCTATTTCAATATTTCCATCGGTTTTTCTTTCTGGATTGTACCGCCAATTTGTGCTGTATATAATTCTTGGAAACATAATACTGTCATTCCAGTCAACATATTTGTCATTTGGCAATGTTTTAAAAAACACAGCCGGTTTGTTATTATAATTAGCCATGTTTTTTTCTAAATCCGGCACTGATATAAGCGCATTATAAATTAATTCTTTTGTCATAAATAACTCCTATCACACATATATTCTGCTTACGAGTCGCCAGTATTTTAAACAGCATTTTTATTGCCAATTAAAGCGCCCTTTTTGTTTTCATAATTAAGTGAATTTTTTTGTTTATTTTTGCAACATTCCATAAAACACCTCCTTTTCTGCAAACAAAAAAACAGCCGGTTTGGCTGTTTGTTGCGCTTATTTAAAAAACTTCATGCTATTATTATAAATGTATATTAATAAAAAATCTTATCATTTTTTTGTCAAAACTCTCTCAAAATTACCTCATTTTTTTTCATAAAGTTTTTTGAATTTATATAAATCACAATAAATACTATTTAAATAACGACTTACTGTTGCCTCAGATATATTTATAATATAAGCTATTTGATATATGCTTTTTTTCTGACCATACTTTAAATTTAGTATATTTTTATAATCAGCACTAAGCATACTTATGTAAAAATTCATTTCGTCATTTTCATTTTCAAGTTTTCTGATTAGGGCTTTTGTTTGTAATATTTCTTCTTCAGTGTTTTTATATTCCTTTTCCAAATTATTGTAAATACTTTCTATTTCTCTGTCCATACTGCTTGACGGTAGTGCACCGCATTTTACAATAATTTCGTCATATCTTACTGCTTTTACATCGGTGTTAAGGCTGTGATTAAATCTAGGGTTATTTATGTCATCTGCTATACTTTTTAAATTAGCATTCAACCTTTCAAGACGCCTGTTTTGTTCTTCTATAGCTTTTATGTTTTGATAATATTTTTTGATTTCACTTTTTATAACATTTATATTTTCCTGCAATGTTTCCGCCTCCTTGCATTCCTCTGTTCTGCCTATTCTCTATGCCGTTTAATTTATTCAAGAGAATTGAAAATAATATGGGTTTGATTTTATAAATGATTATTGTTGTATAAATTTGTACATTTTTGCCATTAACGTATATAACTTATTACTCTCATAACTTTTTTGTATGTCATATTTTTAATAAAAGTTATATTCCTGAATAGCCAAAGCATTAATCTCCATTTTTTTACCAAGTTTAATAACCCGACTCATTGTTATTTCGCTTGTTTGTTCGTTTTTCATTGCGTCATCGGCGCATTCTTTGTATAGTTTCTCAATTTCAGTTCTAAAAATTTTAAAATCTGCACCACATATATTTCTAAAACCTATTGCTTTTACTATTTTATATAGTACAGGTGATTTTTGTTTTATGTATTCTGTAGCTTCATTAACTTTGTAATAACCGTAATTTGACACTGCTGTGTTTAAAATTTCCATAGCGTCAGTTGTATTTTGGCTGTATTCCGGTTTTGACTCTTTTAAACAAACCTCCCTCAATTCTGCTATTGATGGAAAAAACTTTGATGTTTCAACAACTCTTGTAACAGCTTTTTCCATTATTTCAAACGGTATGTCTTTTAAGTGCTCAAAATACAATTTAGTTGTTACTCCGCTTATCGTAGCTGCTGGATAAGCTGATACTAAGTAACCAATTACTTGTGTAAATTCATTTTTATTCATTACAAATCACCTGCCGCCCTTTCGCTTTCAAGCCACTCTCTAATTCCTTTTACACCCTTAGGAAGACCACTAAAATCACATTTCAAGCCATTGTTTCGGTTTTTATCACTAACCATATTTTCGTTCAAATACCCTTCAAATTTTGTACCAAATAGTGTTTCTGGTCGTAAAAACTTGTCCATTTCGGTATTAAGCCACTGTGTGCATTTTTTATCTATAACAAAACAGAAATCTGAATATGTAAAACCTTCTTTTAGCCTTGTTGTTATCAGCATTTTTGTTTTAACTGTATTTGGTTTAAACTTTTTTCCGGTTTTTAAATTTAGATAATCAATAACATCTCCGCACATTTGAGTATATTTAGTCTTTTGGTTTTTTTCACAAGTAACAACACATTCCTGTTTTTCTTCAACCAACTTTTGCTCTAAGTGTTTAGGCTTAATCAACAAAGAATTGCCAATAAACGCGGACGCGGTATATGGATTTTGTTGCAGTGAAATTTTCGATATTTTATATTCTTTACTTTCATTTGCTTTATTTTTATTTACTTTACTTTGTTCGTTTATGTCAGCATTTTTTGAATTTATGTTTACATTTTCGTCAACTATGTGTACATTTTTTGGAATTTTGTCAATTCTAACTAAAAGGTACTCTTTTTTTATATCCACAAATTCACGCCTTTTTGACGCTTCAAAATATTTTTCCTGTATCCACTCAGATGTAAGAATACTATATTTTTTATATATATTTATATTAAATACGCCTCTCTTTAAAGCTGCATTTACTATCTCAGAAACGCAGTTGTTACCCAGTGGAATATTGCACTCTTT
>CATJUP010000094.1 GCA_949743655.1 uncultured Eubacteriales bacterium | reverse complement strand
GATATATATAAATAATAAAAAATTTTTAAAATTTAAGCATACCACACTTATAGTGTGTTATGCTTATTCTTATTTAAACTATCATTCATTTCTTGAAATAAATGAAGCAAAATAACTTTAACTATATATGTACAAAAGTTATTAGCATAGCTATTTTGGTATATATTTATGCAAAAAAGCACATGACTTTTTTCTTTATTAAAATAAAGGAAATGAAAACTTTGTTTACTATTTATTTTGTTTGAAAAAATATTGGCTTTTGCGCCAAAATTTATGCAAAGAAGTGTGGACAGCAAAAAAAGAGAGGATATTACGGATTGAGATGCCAGGCAAATACAGCAAAAAAGATTTTTTTACAGTTATAGGCACAGCGTTTGCTATGCCTATGACTTTTGTTGATTATATTTGTTTGTCGTCTTCCAATATAAAATGACCAGTGGAAGGGATTTTATTTATACGATAAGCCTCAATATTATTACTTTTAAATTCATCTGAAGGACATATGCTTGTTATGGAACTGTTCTTTTTAAGTGTGTAAAGCTGTACGCCGCCTGATGTTTTTGTGTTGCTTACAGGTATAAGTGACGAGTTAAAAAGACATAATTTGTCATTATCCCTTTTAATTATAAAGTCTCTGTCGTTATATATAAATGTCATAAATATAAGCTGAGACTTTGGAGAGTAAGCGTTTAGCAGCTTTTTACGGTTTGTTTTTGTTTTGTATGCCTCAAGCGGTATTTTTACTGCTTTTCCATTTTTAAAAGCCATAAATATGAAGCCGGAATAATCAGTAGTTGATGTTACAAATATTATTTTCTCATTTTCTTCCATGTCTATTATGTTTGGAAGGTAATCTCCCAAAGAGCTGGCTTTTGTATCCTGCATATCGCTTAATTTAATTTTGTAAGCGTTAAATTTATCCGAAAAGAAAATAAGTTCTGCTCTATTTGTACTTTCTTGTTCAATCATTATATGGTCGTCATTTTTAAGTTTTTGCTCTCCGGCTGTTCTTAACGATACAGCGCTTATTTTTTTGAAATAATTTTGTTCAGTTAAAAATATTTTTAAACTGTAATCGTCTATAAAATTTTCTTGAGGTATTTCTTTAAACTCGTTTGATGTTATTATTTCAGTGCGTCTTTTAACACCATATTTTTTAGATACAGTTTTTAATTGGTTACATATTATTGTTTTTATTTTTCGCTCACTTTTAAGTGTTTCGTTAAGTTCTTTGAGCTCTTTTTCTAATTCGTCAGTTTCTTTTATTCGGTTTAATATATACTCTTTGTTTATGTTTCTAAGTTTAATTTCGGCTATATACTCAGCCTGTTTTTCGTCTATTTTAAAACCAGACATAAGATTTGGCACAACCATACTCTCAAGTTCTGTATGTCTTATTATTGATATTGCTTTGTCAATATCAGCAAGTATTTTTTTAAGACCGTTTAAAAGATGAAGTTTAGCACTTTTCTTTTCTATATCGTAATTGATTTGACCTTTTATTGCTCTAATCCTAAAATTTACCCAATTTTCGAGTATTTCGGATATTCCCATTGTTTTAGGGTGTCCATCTATAAGTATATTAAAATTACAGCTAAAAGTATCAGATAAAGGTGTTTGCTGAAAAAGTTTGTGCATAAGCACGTCTATATTTGTGCTGCGCCTTACGTCTATAGCTATTTTAAGACCACCAAGGTCAGTCTCATCACGTATGTCTGTTATCTCTTTTATTTTGCCGGTTTTTATAAGCTGTATTACTTTATCAATAATACTCTCAACATTTGTTGAGTATGGAATTTCTGTTATCTCAATACAGTTGTTTTTTAAATCAAATTTGTATTTAGCATATACTCTAAAATTTCCTCTTCCTGTTGAGTAAATTTGTTCTAACTCACTGCGGTTATAAAGCAGTCTTCCGCCTCCTGGAAAATCTGGCGCTTTAAGTGTGTCTAATATATCAATATCAGGATTATTTATATAAGCTATAGTTGTGTCGCAAACCTCTTTTAAATTAAAACTGCATATCGAACTTGCCATGCCTACAGCTATACCTTGATTTGGATTTACTATTATATTTGGAAATGTTGTTGGAAGTAAAAGAGGTTCTTTAATTGTTGAGTCGTAATTATCCACAAACTCAACTGTGTTTTTGTCTATATCGGTAAATAGCTCGGAACATATAGAAGACAGCTTTACCTCTGTATATCTGGGAGCGGCATAAGCCATGTCTCTTGAATATTGCTTTCCAAAATTTCCTTTGGAGTCAACAAAAGGATGTAAAAGAGAGCCGTTGCCTTCTGTAAGCCTTACCATTGTCTCATATATTGTAATATCACCATGAGGGTTGAGTTTCATTGTTTGACCAACCACATTTGAGGACTTTGTTCTGTTTCCATTTAAAAGCCCCATTTTGTACATTGTGTAAAGCAATTTTCTGTGGGACGGTTTAAAACCGTCTATCTCGGGTATAGCTCTTGACACAATTACACTCATAGCGTAAGGCATATAGTTTATTTCAAGTGTGTCGGTTATTATCTGCTGTGATATTTTTTCTAATATTTCTGGTTTTGATGTTTTTTTGTTATTAGCCATTTTTATCACCTGTCATTATTAACTCATATCGCTAAAATCTATATATTTGTATCCTTCTTCTTCTATATGTTCTTTTCTTCCCTTTAGGTTTTCGCCTAATAAAAGGTCAAAAACCTGCTGGGTTTTTTCGGCATCAGAAGGAAGGACTTGTATAAGTCTTCTTGTTTGTGGGTTCATTGTTGTTTCCCACATCATTTCGGGTTGGTTCACGCCTAAACCTTTAGAACGCTGTACTGTAAACTTGCCTTTTATTTTTGATAGTATAGCTGATTTTTCTTTTTCGGAATAAGCAAAATAAGTTTTTTTGCCGCTTGTTATCTCAAAAAGAGGAGACTCGGCTATAAACACTTTTTTCTCTTTTATAAGTGTAGGCGCTAAACGGTAAAGCATTGTTAATATAAGTGTTCTTATCTGGTAACCGTCAACATCAGCATCAGTACATATTATTATTTTACTCCATTTAAGCTGGTTTAGGTCAAATGAGTTCATTTCGGAATGTTTAGTTTTAATTTCAACACCACAGCCTAAAACTTTGAGAAGGTCTGTTATTATGTCATTTTTAAAAATTTTGTCGTAGTCGGATTTAAGACAGTTTAATATTTTTCCCCTAACTGGCATTATAGCCTGAAATTCGGCATCACGCCCCAATTTACAAGAGCCAAGAGCAGAATCTCCCTCAACTATATATATTTCACGTCTTTTAACATCTTTTGTACGACAGTTTACAAATTTTTCGACACGGTTATTTATGTCTATACTTCCAGTAAGTTTTTTACGTATAGACACTCTTGTTTTTTCGGCTGTCTCACGACTACGCTTATTAGCTAATATTTGAGAGGCTATTTTATCAGCCTCCATTTTGTTTTCTATAAAATAAATTTCAAGCTGATGTCTAAAAAAATCTGTCATAGCGTCTTGTATAAATTTATTTGTTATTGATTTTTTAGTCTGGTTTTCATAACTGGTTATTGTTGAAAATGAATTTATTATAAGTATAAGACTATCTTGTATATCTGGAAAAGTTATTTTCTTCTCGTCTTTTTTGTAAAGATTATTTTGTTTTATATATTTGTCTATTGCGTATACAAACGCATTTTTAACGGCTTTGTCTGGAGAACCGCCATACTCCAAAAAACTTGAATTGTGAAAATACTGCAATATGTTTACATCATTGTTAAAACAAAAAACAGACTCAAATTTAAGTTTGTATTCTGGTTTATCCTCACGGTCACGACCAGAAGTCTCGTTTTTAATATAGTATATATTTGTTATACCTTTTCCGCCGTCAAGCTCATTAGCATAATCTTTTATACCATTTTCATATTTAAAATACTTTGTTTCGCCTGTACTTTCATCTGTAAATATAAATTCGAGACCAGCATTTACTATAGCCTGTTTTTTTAGTGTGTCATAAAAATAATCCGGCGTTATGTTTATATCAGTAAACACGTCAATGTCAGGACGCCATTTTATATCAGAACCTGTTAATTTTGTGTTGGACGGTTCTTTTTTTAAACCGCCTATGTTTTCGCCTCTCTCAAAATGAAGAGAATATTTAAAACCGTCTCTATAAACAACAACGTCCATGTATTCTGATGAATACTGTGTGGCGCATGTGCCAAGACCATTAAGACCAAGGCTAAACTCATAATTCTCGCCAGAATTGTTTTTATATTTTCCTCCGGCATAAAGCTCGCAAAAAACAAGTTCCCAGTTAAATCTATTCTCATTTTTGTTAAAATCAACAGGAATACCGCGTCCATAATCTCGTACTTGTATTGCTCCATCTTTAAAAAGTGTTATTTCTATTTTATTACCGTAACCCTCTCTTGCCTCATCTATTGAGTTTGATATGATTTCAAAAACAGAGTGCTGACAGCCCTCTATACCGTCCGAGCCAAATATTACACCAGGGCGAAGACGCACTCTGTCGGCGCCTTTTAAAGAGGTTATACTTTCATTATTATAAGAGTTATTTTGATTTGACATTTTATATTTCACCTTAAATTATTATTAGTTACATTTTATTAGGATAACTTAAATTTTGAAAAATTGCAAGAAGAAAACATGGGAAAAACTTTTACTAAAAAATCAACTTTTTGTTAAGGGCTTTGCATTCAAACTCCTACACCTTTTTTGAAAAATTTATCAGTGATTTTGCTATCACGGCAATTGTTGGGCAAAAAACTTTAATGGAAAAACTTCGTTTTTCCTAAGCAAAATAACGGTTTTAATGAAACAAAGTTTCCGTGTTAAAAGTTATTTTGTTTCCTTTATGGAAAGAAAGGAAGTAATGCTTTATTAAAAATATTGTTTGTGATATTATTGTATGTATGTTATGTTCATGTTAAGGGAGAATATTTATGGGAAAGATACTTATAGTAGCGGAAAAACCCTCTGTAGGAAGAGATATAGCAAAAGTTATGGGCTGCAAAAATAAAGAAGAAGGATATATTTATTCTGACAAATATATTGTGTCGTGGGCTTTAGGGCATCTTGTAACATTATACGAACCAGAAGACTATGATGTTTTATATAAAAAATGGTCGTTTAAAACTTTGCCTATATTACCAGATGAAATGAAACTTAAAGCTATAAAAAAAACATCACAACAACTGTCGGTTTTAAAAAAACTTATGAACGCCAAAGACACAGATTATATAATTTGCGCTACAGACTCTGGACGTGAGGGAGAGCTTATATTTAGATACATATATAAGTTTGTTAAATGTAAAAAAGTATTTAAAAGACTTTGGATAAGCTCTATGACTGATGAAGCTATAAAAGAGGGAATGAGTAATGTTAAAGACTCAAAGGAGTACGACAATATCTATATTTCGGCAAAATGCCGTTCTGAAGCTGACTGGCTTGTTGGAATGAATGCCTCAAGGGCTTATACTTTAAAACATAATGTATTGCTTTCTGTAGGGCGTGTACAAACACCAACTCTTTTTATGATTGTGAAACGCCAAAAAGAAATTGAAAATTTTGTAAGCAAAGATTATTATGAGGTTTTGGCTGATTATGGAGTTTTTAAAGGTACATGGTTTGATAAAGATTACAACAATACTAAAATACAGGATATAAAATTGGCTGATGAGATTAAAAACAATGTTAGCGGCAAAAAAGGGACTGTTATTTTAATTGATAATGAAAACAAAAGTGTTGTTCCACCATTGCTTTATGACCTTACAGAACTTCAAAGAACGGCTAACAGGATTTATGGCTTTTCGGCTAAAAAAACGCTTGATTTAGCTCAAAACTTGTATGAGAAACATAAAATGATAACTTATCCAAGAACTGACAGCCGATATATAACAAATGATATGCCAAACAAAGTTGTGTCAACATTAAAAAAAATAAGCGATACTAATTATAGCGTGTTTATAAATAAACTTAATTTAGATAAACTTAGCTTTACAAACAGAATAGTTGACAACTCAAAAGTTAGAGACCATTTTGCTATTATACCTTCGGGTAAATTACAAAATAAAAGTGTTACAGCAGACGAATTAAAAGTTTATGATTTAATTGTAAAAAGATTTATAGCTGTTTTTTATCCGGCTTATAAATATGTAAGTACAGCGGTGGTTGTTGAATGTGGCAATTATAAGTTTGTGTCAAAAGGCAAAACCGAATTGTCGAAAGGCTGGCATGAGGTAGAACCTTTAACTGAAAAAGAGAATAAAAATGATATACCAAAAGCTCTAAAAGAGGGGCAAATTGTTGATATAATATCAGCCGAGGTATTAAAAAAGAAAACACAGCCGCCAAAGCCTTATACCGAGGCAGGAATACTTTCGGCAATGGAAAACGCCGGAAGAGACATAGAGGACGAGGTAATAAAAGAACAGCTTAAAGACTCTGGCATAGGTACACCGGCTACAAGAGCTGCTATAATAGAAAGGCTTATAAGTGTTGGTTATATAAAAAGAAAGGGAAAAAGCCTAATACCAGAACAAAAGGGCATAAATTTATGTTTGGCTGTTCCTGATGAACTTAAATCGCCTCAAACAACAGGAAGATGGGAAAAAGGTCTTTCGTCAATATCAAAGGGTAATATGCAGCCGCAAAAATTTATGGCAAGTATAAACAGATTTGTTGATTTTATTATAAACGATGCCATAAATAATAAAGATAACATTAAGTTTGAAAAGGAAACCGTCAAAATAAAAAAGTCAAACACAAATTTTGGCAAATGCCCAATTTGTGGGGGAAGTGTTTTAGAAAATACAAAAGCATTTTATTGCTCAAATTGGAAAAACGGTTGCGGTTTTACTGTATGGAAAAATGTTCTTGATATATATGGAAACACTATGGATACTGTTAAAATAAAGAGCATACTTAAAAATGGAAAAGCTGAAAATATAAAAATTACTTTGCCTCAAACTGGTGAAAAGGGTGTGGCGGAGCTTGTTTTAAACAAAGACAATAATTTTGCCGTAGAAATAAAGAACTTTAAACGAGGTGAGTTTAAATGAAAATGTCGTTTGATGATTTACAAAAAAATGAGGTATATCGCATTATTATGGGTATTGCTGGTGTTGCGATATACTGTTTTGGAATGAATTTTTTTATTGTTCCGCTTGGTCTTTATAGCGGCGGTTTTTTGGGTATAAGCCAGCTTATAAGAACGTTTTTGGTATCAAGTTTAGGTATAAATTTTGGAAATATTGACTTTTCGGGAATACTTTATTACGCGCTTAACATACCGATTATATATCTGGCTTATAAAATAATGCCAAAACTGTTTGTTTTAAAACTTTTTATAGCCTCAAGCGTTATGTCGCTTCTTCTTGCGATTTTTGCCGTACCGTCACAGCCTATATTAGATGAGACGCTTACAAACTGTATTATAGGCGCTATAATATGCGGTTTTGGTGCTGGAACATATCTTATGTGCGGTTGTTCTGCTGGCGGAAGCGAGATTGTGGGGATATATTTTATAAAAAAAAATTACAACGTAAGCATAGGTCAAATAAACATGGGTATTAACTTATGTATATACATTATGTGTCTTTTGTTTTTTGATATACAAATAGTTGTTTACTCAATTATATACTCAGTTATAAGCGCTCTTGTTACCGATAAAATTCATACTCAAACAATAAATGTTGAGGCTATAATAATATCTAAAAAGAATAATGACATTATAGAAAAAGAGATATTTGATAAACTTAAAAGAGGCGTTACATACTGGGAGGCGTATGGAGGTTACACTAACGAGAAAAGCTATGTTATGTATACAATATTGTCAAAATATGAAGTTCCAACTTTAAGACGTATTGTACATAACGCTAATCCACAGGCGTTTACTGTTTTTAAAGAAGGGGCGCATGTGAAGGGCAATTTTATAAAGAGGCTATAAATTTATTAAAAAACTCATAAAAAAGCGTATTATCTAATTGAGTACGCTTTTTGTGTTTATGAGGATATTTTCCTTTACGAATACTTTTTTTAGATATATGCCTCTCAAAAAGCATACGGTCTATGTTATCACTGTTATACATAAATCCATTTTGGTGTATGGCAAAACATTCTTTTGAAAGTACCATAGCCGCAAGACCATAGTCTTGAGTTATACAGACATCTCCTTTTTCCATTCGGTTTATTATAGCATAGTCTGCTGAGTCTGCCTGTTTATCAACAACTATCACATTACAATTTTTGTTTTTAATTATATGGCATGTGTCGCATACAGCTATTACTGATATATTATATTTTTGAGCTACTTGTATAGTTTCGTTTATTACAGGACAAGCGTCAGCGTCTATAAATATTTTCATAATTTTACCTCTATATTTGGTAGCATTATTTATTAAGTGACATGTTTATAATATCACTATTTTTATAAAATGAAAATATATGTTTTTGATAAACTAAAATAATAATGTTCATTTTATAGTAATTATTTATTTTGTATGATATACTTGTTTAGATAAACAAACGAAATTTATTTATAGGAGGGTTCTTATGCCTATTAAATTACCAGATAATTTACCGGCAAATCAAATACTTTCAAACGAGGGTATTTTTGTTATGGAAGAAGACAGGGCGTATCATCAAGATATTCGTCCTTTAAAAGTAGCTATACTTAATCTTATGCCACTTAAAGAAGTTACGGAAGTACAAATTTTAAGACTTCTTGGAAACTCGCCTTTGCAGGTAGAGATAACATTGCTTTTTCCTAAAAGTCATGATGCCCAAAACACACCTGTGGAGCATTTAAAAAGTTTTTACCACACTTTTGATGATATAAAACATAAAAAATTTGACGGGCTTATTATAACAGGCGCGCCTATAGAACTTTTGGAGTTTGAAGAAGTTGATTTTTGGAAAGAACTAACAGACATTATGGAGTGGTCAAAAACAAATGTGACAAGCACAATGCACATATGCTGGGGAGCGCAAGCAGGGCTTTATTATCATTACGGAATACCAAAAGTTAAACTTGATAAAAAAGTATTTGGAGTTTTTGAACATTACAAAAACCCATATTCTGATAAACTTTTAAAGGGATTTGACGATATTTTTTATGTTCCTCACTCAAGAAGGACGGAAGTGAGAAGAGAAGATATACTGAAAAATGGAAAAGTAGTTATACTTTCCGAGTCTGATGAGTCTGGCGTTTATATAGCGTCTGCTAAACATGGAAGACAAATATTTGTAATGGGACATTCTGAATATGACGCTCTTACACTTAAAAACGAGTACACAAGAGACGCAGAAAAAGGGCTTG
>CATJUP010000093.1 GCA_949743655.1 uncultured Eubacteriales bacterium | reverse complement strand
TCTATCTTCATATAAGCAATAAAAATTTTTTCAATATTTATTGCTTAATTATAATAATTAAATTTTTATAATCTATTTCAATGATTTTTAAATAAATTAAGAGCAGAAAATATAAATTCTCTGCTCCTAAAATTAAATATTCACCCCATCATATTCTCAATAAAAATCCCATACCCCTTAGTAGGGTCCTTCACAAAAACGTGAGTTACGGCACCTACTAATTTTCCATCTTGGATGATAGGTGAACCCGACATCCCCTGAACTATACCGCCTGTAGAATTTAGAAGCCTTTCATCCACAATTTTTATAGTCATAGATTTATCAGATGTTATATCAAGTCTGTTTATGTTTTCGATTTCAACTTCGTAAAGTTCGTTTTGTCCCAGTATATCACTTTTTATAAAAGCCTTTCCAGTATGAACATCTTTTGATATTGCAACCTCAATAGCCTCGTCTGATATACTTGGACATAAAGTAGGTTTTGTTATGGAGCCTGATATTCCATAATTTGTATTTGAGAATATACTTCCAAATACTTTTTCTTTGTCAATATCACCTTTAACTTCTCCTGGAACACCCTTTTCACCCTTTTTAACACCGCTTACATGAGATAAAGTCACAATTCCGCCTGAAGTATTCATTAGCATATTTGTATCCACATCATAAATCCCATGCCCAAGAGCACCAAAAGTATTGTTTTGGGGGTCTATAAATGTAAGTGTACCCAAACCCTGAGTATCATCCCTTACCCAGCAGCCTATTTTATACTGTCCGTCATTTTCGCTAATAACAGGTGTTATATCAGCATTTAAAGTCTCATCATCTCTTATAACAGAAATATTAAGACTTTTACCTTCACTGTTTGAAACAATACTTGTAAGCTCCTCTTTGGATGTTATTGTTTGTCCATTTATAGCAATTACGTTATCACCGCTTTTAAGCATACCCGAACATGGTGATACCTCATTTCCATATTCGTCTTTCACTTTGCCTGTTCCAAGCACAAGCACACCCTTTGTTTCAATAACAATACCTAATATATTGCCACATGGTATTACTCTTTTTTTAGGAACAACATTTAGATTTACACTTTTAACCGGTATTCCCAAAAAAGTATACTTCGCTTTATAATTTCCAGCATTTTCAGCCTTTATGTCTGTGCCTTTTATAACATCTATTTCTATGTTCTCAGTTACTTTAACAGTGTTATTTTCAACCACGGCAGTGCTTTGTTCATAATTGTAATCATTGTTAGCACTTACATGTGAAAAACTGTTTTCATAAACGCTTAAATGCTTAGGCAAAGACATATTAAAAAAATTGAATAATAAAAAAATCGAAAGTAAAAAATAAACTAAAGTCTTTTTTCTTTTTATCAATTTAATCACTTCCATAATCAAAATTAAGTCCAAACTTAAATTAACCTAAGCACTAATTTGTTATACAGACAAAATTTTTAATTACAGAATATTTAGCTTTAAAACAGTATATGTAAAATTATGTATTTTTGTTACTTTTATTGTTTATAAGATATGTGTTCACAGCCTCAAGATAATCAACTATGCCCGTATTCATTAATCTAATTTCGTACTTACAATCAAAAGCCTCTATTGGAATAGATTTTCGCCCGCCTTTAAGCGCGTCTTTCCAATATTTCTCAAGTGTTTCGAGAGGTAAAAAATAATATTTTGAATACGCCGACATATGAACAAGCAAAAAAGCCACTCCGCCTTGAGAGTTAAAATCCTTCATAAAATCTATTTGATGAGAGTGTATATTTTGTATAGGAAGACTTTTTTGAGCGCTCTCTTTAGCATCAAAACATATAGCCTTGCCCTGTGCCACACCAACATAATCAACAGTGGACTGCTTGTCAAAATACGCTAATGTTATTACTTTTCTTTTTGCGTCAAGCTCTACAGGAGTAATAGGTGTTGGTATTTTCTGCACAATAGCAAGTCCCATGTTTCTATATCTTTCATTTGTAAAATTTATAATCTCTTCAAATGCGTTTCCTCTTAAACCTCTTGTGTTCCAATATCCCATAAATTATTCCCTCATTATGTCAATAACTTTTTTTGCAGTGTCTTTTATTATATCGCTCTCACTATTTAACATGCTTTTTGCTATACTTAAAGCATTGCCTTCTTTATATTTTAAAAGAGCACATATAGCGTTTCTTTTTATAACGTTTACACCTCTCCAACCCATAGCTGTTTTAGAATACATATTTTTGAATTGACTATTACTCATTTTAAGTATATACTCAATTTTTGGCATTGCTGTATCAATTTCATAAACAAATTCATTTTTTATTTTATTTTTAACGCATACTTTTTGGCACACGTCACAGCCGTATAAATTAAGCCCAACCATTTTTATTTCATTTTTAGTAAGTTTTCTTTTAAGCTGTGTTATATAAGAAATACATTTTTGTAGATTAAAACCATTCTCGCTTATAGCCCCTGTAGGACAGCTATAAATACATTTGCGGCATGAGCCGCAGTTTTCATTTAGTGTTTTTTCTGTTTTTAATTTAATATCAGTTATTATATATCCCAAAAAAACGGCTGAACCGCCGTTTTTGGTTACAACACAACCATTTTTACCTCTATACCCTATACCGCTTCTTAATGCCGCGGCTCTGTCACTTAAAGGTCCTGTATCCGAAAAATATACACTGTTAGCACCATAATTTTTTAGTATAGCCGACAAACCGCTTAAAACATTTTTCATATATATGTGGTAGTCTATTCCAACAGCCCCCATTGATATATAACCCCTTATATCACTATCACATTTAAAGCTATAATTTTTATAATAATTTTTAGCCACAACAATAATACTTTTAGCGTTTTTAAGAGTTATACATGGTTTTATACGCTTTTCAATGTCTTTTTCAACAAAGCCTGTTATACTATCAGCGCTGTTTTCAATATATGTTCTTTCATATTCAAAATCGTAAGCTCCACATATTCCAATATCGCACATTCCATTTTTTAAAGCGTAATTTTTAATAATATTCTCCATTTTGAATTATTTCCTTCATACGGCTTATTGTCACAAACTCCACACCGTTTGCCATAAGCGTTGGATACATTTTTTTAATAGCGCTTACTGTAACATTACCGCCTTCTGGTCCTACATGACCTATAGCTATAGCCGTACCATTTTTAAGCGCTTTTTCTCCCGCTTCTTCAATACGTTTGCACACAACATTTACGTCGTCTGTACTGTCTAAAAAAACATCTCGTTTTAAAAGTAATATATCTTTTTGTTCACATAGTTTTTTGGCGGTACTTTTTCCGCTTGTAACACTATCTATAAAAACACCGTCATACTCTTTAACTTTATCAAGCACATTTGAAAGGCAGTTTTCATTTTCCATAACAGCCGAACCCATATGATTATTTATACCAGACGCGCCTTCAACAACACTAAAAGCCTCCTCAATTCTCAGCATTATATCTTCACGGCTCATATCTGTAAATATTCCCTTGTCTCCTACCCATTCTTTTTTGCCTGTAAGGCTTTCCATTGGCATATGTATTATGTAATCTTTTCCAGCGTCTTTAACTTTTTGCAAGTCTTCGCTTGTATGAGCCGAAAAAGGCATAATAGCTGCCGTAATAGGAATATCAAGATTGAGCATATCTTCTGTTCCTTCTCCAGTATATCCAAAATCGTCTATAATTATGGCAAGATAGCCTTTTTTATTAGCATCCGCCATTGTAAGTATACTTCTTTTATTAATAATACCACACAAAATCACTGCTATTGCCAAAACAAATATGGCAGTCAATCGTTTTAATTTTTTCAATGATATAGCTTTAAACATAAAAATCACCAAAACATAATTTTTATAAAATTATATTCATTTTTGGATAGAAGTATAACTATAATAATTTAAGCATTTTAAATTCAAATTTTCACAAGTGATTTATATATTTACAAATCTATTACTTCCATATCGTCAATAGCTTTTTTAATAAATTCGTCAATTTTATCAAGTTTAGACTCTATTTTATTTATAACGCTTGTTTTAGGTCTTGTTTCAGGATGTTTATCAACAAATATTGTACAACAGTCCTCATAAGGCAGTATTGACGTTTCAAAAGTACCTATTTCTCTCGCCTTGTCAACAATCTCCTGTTTATCCATACCGCATAAAGGGCGCATAACGGGCATTGTACATACAGCGTTTATTGCGTTAATAGCCTGTAAAGTTTGACTTGCTACTTGTCCAGCACTATCGCCTGTTATAAGCGCGTCAGAATACTCCATAACAGCTATTTTTTCGGCTGTTCTCATCATAGCGCGTTTTAAAAAAACTGTCAGCTTATCATGAGGCACATTCTCTAACAAATATAATTGTAAATCAGTAAATCCAACAACCCTAAGTTTAAATCCACCTGTGTAAGATGATATTATTTTACAAATATCCTTAACCTTTTCTTTTGCTCTTTCACCCGTATAAGGCGGCGAATGGAAATACACACCACTTACCTCAACGCCCCTTTTAGCCATAAGCCATGTGGCAACAGGGCTGTCTATACCACCGCTTATTAAAGATACGGCTTTTCCAGAAGAGCCATAAGGCAAACCGCCACAGCCCTTTATAAAATTAGTGTATATATACACAGCGTTTCTTATCTCAATAAAAATAGTAGTTTCCGGATTATGTACATCCACATCTATACATTCTATATTGTCAAATATAAAACCACCTATTGCGGCTGATATTTCATTTGATGTAAGCGGATATTTTTTATCGCTTCTTTTAGTTACAACTTTAAATGTTTTTGGAATGCCCTGTTCTTTAAAAAATTTTAGTGCCACACGACTTAAACTATCAATATCCCTATTATCAGTTTTAATACCAGGGCAAACACCAAGTATACCAAATATTTTGTTCACTTTTGGTACTAAAACATCAAAATTTATATCTCCCCCACGGCTTTCTATTATAAGTCTTCCCTGTTCACGTACAACATAAAAACTTCCGTATTGGTCTATGTTTTTTCTTATAGTCTCAACAAGTCTTTTTACAAAAAGCTGTCTGTTATTTCCTCTCATGGCTATTTCGCCATATTTAACAATTAAAACTCTCTCTTCCATGTATTTACCTCACATTGCTAAACTTTCTTAAAAAAGCGACTTTATTTTTAAGTAGAGCAACACAATATTCCGCCTCTTTTATAGTGTTAAACGCTGAAAAACTAAACCTTATAGAGCAGTCAATATCGCTGTCACTTTTACCCATGGCTAAAAGAACGGAGCTTCTTATTTTTTTACGGCTGTTGCAGGCACTTCCGGCTGACACAAATATTCTCTCGCTTTCAAGAGCGTGCAAAAGCACCTCACTTTTTACTCCTCTAAAACCCATATTAAGCACATAAGGACTGGCATTAATATCCCCATTAACAAAAGTATCTTCTATATCTGTTAAAACTCTTTGGGATATATAATCTTTTATAGCTTGTACATTTATTAAATTGTTTTCAATATTTTTATAACAATATTCCGCTGCTGCCGCCATAGACGCCGCGCCTGCCACGTTTTCAGTTCCAGCTCTTTTTCCTTTTTGCTGACCTCCGCCAAATATAATAGGTTTTAAATTAATACCATTTTTAACATACAAAAACCCAGTTCCCCTTGGAGCGCCAAATTTATGTCCGCTTGCCGAAAGCAAAGCTATGCGACATTTTTTTACGTCTATGTTATGTTTTCCAAAACCTTGCACAGCGTCAACATGAAAAAATGTCAATGGATTAACATCTTTTATTGCTTTTCCTATATTTTCAATATCTTGAATGACTCCAGTCTCGTTATTAACAAATATAATACTTACAAGAATTGTGTCTTTTCTTATTTTACTTTTAAGCTCTTCAATAGAAATATATCCGTTTTGGTCAACATCTAATTTATCAATATCAAAACCCTGTGCTTTAAGCTCCTCAAGTGGCATATTAACAGCGGGGTGTTCTGTTTTAGTTGTTATAATATGTTTTCCTCTGCACGCTTTAGCCGTGCCAAAAATAGCCCAGTTGTCGCTTTCTGTTCCGCCTGATGTAAAATATATATCGCTGCTTTCGGCGTTAATAAAATTTGCTATTGTAACCGCAGAATTTTTAATTATTCTGTCAGCCTCCAAACCAATTACAGTAGCCGAGCTTGGATTAGCGTAATTTTCTCTAAGTGTTTTAAACATAATTTCTTCCGCCTCTGGCAAAATTTTTGTCGTGGCGGCGTTATCAAAATAAACATCCATTTTATCAGTCCAATTCATACAAAATTATAGCGGCTGTTACCATTCCCGCCGTTTCTGTTCTAAGTATTCTTTTACCCAATGTAACAGAAATTACACCATTATCTAAGGCATATTTTATCTCATTTTCGCTAAATCCACCCTCAGGACCTATAAATATACCAACCGAGCCAATTTTAGCGTTATTAATAAAACTTTTAATATTTGTTTTTATTTCGTTCTCATAAGGTATTATTGCGTTTTCAAATTTAGCCGCCATATTAACAGCATTATTAAAACTAATAACATTTTCTATTTTAGGCACAATGCCTCTTCCACATTGTTTAGCGGCTGAAAGAGATATTTTTTGCCACCGCTCAATTTTTTTATTCTCGTTTTTGCTATCAATTTTGGCTACACATCTTTCTGACAATACAGGTACAATATTATTTACGCCTATTTCAACGCATTTTTGTATTACAAATTCCATTTTATCGCTTTTAGGTAAACATTGAAAAAGTGTTATATTTACATTAGGCTCGCTGTTATTTAAGTGTTTTTCTAATATTTCAGCCCTTACATTTTCTTTTTGTATATCACATACTTTACAATAATAATCATTTTTAAGTCCGTCACATACAACAATGCTTTCTCCAACTTTTGTACGCATTACATTTAAAATATGTTTAGCCTCATCACATTTTATATAAACATAATTATCAATTATGCAGTCTGGCTCTACAAAATATTTTGGCATAATAATCATTCCTTTACAAAACGGCTTACTACAGCGCGCCAGTCTTTTTTAGCCGAGACTTCAAGCAGAGCAAATCCATTTTTTAAAAGCGCTTCTTTAACTTCATCAAGCCTGTCATCAATTATACCAGAACATATAAACACGCCATTTGGTTTAATTATATCTGGTACTTTTTCACAAAGAGGTATTACAATATCAGCCACAATATTAGCAAAAACAGCGTCATATTTTTTTAATTTTACTATTAAATCGTCATCGTTAAGTATATCGCCTGAAAATACCTCGTATTTTGTAATATCTATGTCGTTAAGTTCGGCATTTTGTTTTACTATTTCAATAGCATTAGGGTCAATGTCAACAGCAGTTGCAAATTTTGCGCCCTCTAATATAGCCGCTATAGCCAGTATACCACTTCCGCAGCCAATATCAGCCACAATATCGCCATTTTTAATATATTTTTCTATAAATTCAATACAGCCTTGTGTTGTTTCGTGAGAACCTGTGCCAAATATATGTCCTGGGTCAATATTAAGTACAATTTTGGAGTCATTGTTCTCGTATTCTTCCCATGATGGTTTAATAACAATATTTTGTCCTATATTAAAAGGCTTAAAATATTTTTTCCAGTTATTAGCCCAGTCTTCCTCTTTAACATTTTTAATTGTAACATCAAAACTTCCTAAGTCAAAATCATTTTCTGTTTTTTTTACTCTTTCAAGTTCTCTTTTTATGGCGTTAAGACTTTCTATCCCTGAGGCGTTATCGGTAACAAAAAATGTTATTCCATTTTTATCAGTAAGTTTTTTCTCCATAAGCTCGTCATCTATGTAATCCCACTGTCTGTCAGGCGCTTTTATAAACTCGTCAAAATCTCTTTTATCATTTACCATTATTCCCGTAATACCATTAGCATAAACAACACCGCTGGCAAACTCTATTCCAATGTCACTGCTCTCAACAAAAACCTCTAAAAAATCCATATTGTTTCCCTCCATAAAACCGCTGCTTTTTAACCCAAAAGCTCTAAAATTTTATTTTTTGAGTCTTCACTTACACGCTTAGACTGTTTTATTTTATACACTGTGCGTTTTAAAGTCTCCTGGCTTAAATTTGTACTTTTGAGCGCCAAAAATGTTTTTTCCTCAAATTTAATATAACATACGCTTAAAGCCCACGCCACAGCCATACTTACATAAAACATACTGTCATATATATTATTCAACATTTTAAGTACATCGTCAATATGCTCTTTGTCAATAAAATGCGCCAAAAGCATTACAACAGCAAATCTTTTCTCAAACTCGCCTTTTTTATTTATGTATTCGCAAACAAAATCAAAAACAGTGCCACTTTCTTTTTTATTAAATTTAAAAGCGCAGCATACTAAATCGTTTAACGCCCAGTTATCAATTAAATTTATAAAATCACTTAAAAGCTCCAATTTATACTCTATAGGACATTTAATGTAGCATATAATAAAACCTTTTACCAACTTTTCTTCATAAATTTTATTTTTACAGTTATTAAAAAAATCCTCATAATCACCCTTAGACTCTTTTTTGGCAAAGTCTTTTAGTATAGGCGTTCTTATTCCTATATTTTCGCCTATATTTGGTGTAAGTTTAGCCGAGAACTTTTTGTATTCTAAATCTGTATTATAATCAATAATTTTAATAAAATCACTATGCGCCATTGTTTTTCCTCCAAAACAATATAAAAAAAGGTCTACTAAAATTTAGTAAACCCTTTTATATGAATCAGGAGGGACTCGAACCCCCGACCCACGGCTTAGAAGGCCGTTGCTCTATCCAGCTGAGCTACTGATCCACAAAAATAAGCGGGTGATGAGAATCGAACTCACGTGTTCAGCTTGGAAGGCTGACGTTCTACCATTGAACTACACCCGCAACCAACAAAATATATTATAGCCAAGCATGATAATTTTGTCAATATATTTTTTTTATTTTTTTAAAATCTGCTAAGTCTTTTAACATTTCCATTGCCCATGTACGCCATTACCGAAAAATCAATGCCATTTTCAAAATCAATGTCAAGTATTCCAAAAGTAGGAAGAACCGTGCTTCTTGGCAATGATATACTGCCAGGATTACACATAAGCACACTTCCATAATACTCTCTTACTGGTCTGTGTATATGACCAAATAACACTGCATCAGCGTCTTTTTGAAGTGCCCACGCCCCTAAATTAGAAATATCGTAATTAACCCTTTGCCTATGACCATGAGTAATTAGTATTCTCTTTGACTGTATAGTAATAATATCCTCATAATTAACGCTCTTGTCATAATCATTGTTTCCAGCAACATAATAAAAATTAAAACCGCTGTATTTATTAATAAGAGCTTCAGCATCATTTACCAAATCGCCCAAATGTATTACCGCTGATATATCATTTTTATAAATCTCAATTAAGTCTTCGGCATTTTTTAAATATCTGTGAGTATCACTTATAACAAGTATTTTCATTTAATTATCTCCAAAATTTTATTTCTTAATTCAGTCATTGCTTTTCCTCTATGGCTTATGGCGTTTTTCTCATCCAAACTAAGCTCCGCTGAGTATTTTCCAATGCTTTTTACAAAAAATATAGGGTCGTATCCAAAACCATTTTTACCTTTAATTTCATAACCTATAATTCCTTCTAAAACGCCTTTTGCCCTAATTATTTTACCATCTGTAAAAGCCGCACAGGCTGAACACACAAATCTTGCCGTTCTTTTTTCATCCGCAACGCCCTCAAGCAGTTTCAATATATGTCTGTTTTTAAAATCATATGACGTATCTTTTCCCAAAAACCTTGCCGACATTACTCCTGGTTTTTTGTCCATATAATCAATTTCAAGCCCTGAGTCATCGGCTATAGCTGGCATTTTCGAAATTTTCATTATCTCAACAGCCTTTTTCTCGGCATTTTCATCAAATGTGTTTCCGTCCTCAATTATGTCAACATCTATATTGGCATCAAGCATTGTTATTATATCTATTTTATCAGTATTGAATATTTTTAATACCTCTTTTACTTTTCCTTCGTTTTTGGTAGCAAACACAAATTTCATTATATATCTCCTTAAATTATCTAAAATTATAATCATTAAGCATTATTGTTATAGACTTATAAATATTTTCGGCAAGTTTATCAAGTGTTTGTGGGTCTTTAATTTTAACAGCGTCCTCTGGGTTTGATATAAAGCACGTTTCTATAAGTATAGCCGGAACAGTAGTTTTGTTAAGCACTATAAGGTCTGGTCTTTCTTTAATACCCCTGTTTTCAGTACCAAGAGCATTTATAACCCATGTAAGCGCTATTTGAGCTGCAGCTTTACTTGTAAGTCTGTTAGCTGGCGCGCCTTGCTCGTTATCATGAATATTATAAAGTACTTCTGTGCCTTTAGGTCCTGTACGCTCTATTGAATTTTGATGAACTGACACAAACAAATCCGCTGTTTGATTAGCCATTTCCGCTCTGTTTATGTTTGTAGGGTAACTGTCATCAAGTCTTGTAGCATAAACTTTTATATTAGGGTCGTTTTCCAAAAGATTATAAAGTCTTTTTACAATTTCAAGATTAGCGTCTTTTTCATAAATACCGTTTCCATAAGAGCCATTATCCTGACTTCCATGCCCCGCGTCAATAACTACTATTTTATCATAAACCTCTTTAGGCGATACAAAATTTATAACAATATTGTCATCGTTATCTATTATTTTAGTAGCTAATATACGGTTTTCGCTTGCCTCAAAATATGTGTTTCCATTCTGGTCAATACCAATTTTTATATTGTTTATATAATCATCATTGCAGTTTATAGTTCCTGCGCCAAATAAATCGCTGTAATTACCTGACATTGTTACACGGTATGTTTTACCCATATAGTTATCAGTTGTGTCAATATTTCTGTCGTTTAAAGAATTAGTGTTAAGCAATGTAAGCGTATGTTGTGACGAGTTATAAATAATGTTTTCAAACGCTGGTTTATTTATTTTAACTGTTGTAAAACCATTGTTGTTTATAACCTCTGTTTCTACATTACGGTTTACATTTAATATTATTTGAACAGTTTTAGAGTCGTACTGCTGTGTGGTTATGCCTTCAACAAAATTAAAAATTCCTTCAACCGGATATTCATTATCGAGCACAGACACAGCGTTTGATATATCAATTAAAACTGTGTTTGCAAGTATATTTGTTTTTACCGAAAGCGCTGTGTCGCCATAAATATTTATGTAATCAGAACCGCCATTCGATGTTGCGGCTATATTAAATACTTTAGCCACACCAAAAGATACTTCTATACTCTTTTTGTCTTCCGATAATTTAACCTCATAATCGCCAACACTGCCTACATCAAAAACTACTCTTGCTATTTTTGTAGGTTCGGTTTGGTTTTGAGCACTGCGTACAGCCGTAACAAGCGTTGAGTTTGTATTTGTAATGTTTGTGTTTGTAATTTTCATGTCGGCGTTTTGTATATCAATAACAATTCGGCTATTTTCAAGCACAAAGCTGTTATAATTATCTATAACATCACTTGCGCGTATATAAAATTTTTGTTCAGACAAAAATGACTCTGGAACAGTTATTCCTAAAATATCTATTGTTTTATTATTATTTGTTACAACATTACTGTTTGTATTTTGGTTATTATTTGGTGTGTTTGTATTTTGGTTACTATTTTGGTTGTTTTGATTATTATTGTCTATAACTTCATTTGGCTTGTCTATTTCATCATTAGGACCTAATATTGTACCATTGTCCGTTCCATTAGAACCACTGCTTACTACATTTCCATTACTTGGTGTTTCTTCTTTTTTTGATGATATTGATACTATTCTTTTTTCAGCATTCCAATCAACATTACAATCTATAGCCTCTGATACAGCCCTTACAGGTATAAGTGTTCTGTCATTTACTATTTTAGCGGGTGTATCCATATAAAAAGTCTCGCCGTTTTTTACACCATTATTGCTGTCTATTTTTAAAGTTATAATGTCAGTATCGCGCATAATATGTACTTCTTTTGTATCTTCATTCCATGCTATAGAACAGCCCAATTTTTCAAAAATTGCTCTTGCCGGAACCATTGTGCGTTCATTTATTATAAGCGGCGGTACATCCATATTGTTTATTTGTTCGTTATTAACTACAATATTAACTTCCTCAGCCACATAATTGTGGTTAGCGCCGTCATAAAAAATATTCATTTTAATAACTTCAGCCTGTATATTATTTTTAGAAATTAAAACCATAGCAGCGGCAAGTACTGGAACAGTTAATTTTCTAAAATATTTTATAAAAGAATACATATACAATTACCTCCTTAAAAACATGAAAAATTATACCAGAAAAACGGCTCTTTGTGTCAAAATTCAATTAAAAGACACAAAAATTTAACATTTATAATAAATAATGTTATAAATAAGCGGTATTATATAAACATAAACAGGCGATAATATTTTTTGAGGTGATTATTTTTGAAAATAAGATGTATAAATACATGTCAATTCAACAGAAATGGAATTTGTTTAAACAAGTGTTTAAAACCCTCTTACACGCTATACGAATACGTTGAATGTCCAATATTAGCCCACCAAACGAATTTAAGAAATAACAAAAAAATATAAAAAATTATTGCATTTTTTTATTTTAGGTATTATAATTATTACATTAGATAATAAATTGATGTCAAGGTGGACACTATGTGTCCACCTTTTTATTTTTTTGCGGGGAGTGTTATGTATGATTAAACTTGATGTGCTTACATTACTTGAGGAAAATGGAAAAACAAAATACTGGCTTTATAAAAGACTTGGTATGAGTTATCAAAATTTTAATAAAATGGTCAATAACGAGACTTCCTCAATACGTTATGAAGTTATAGAAAAACTCTGCGGTCTTTTTAATTGCAGTCCAAACAAACTTTTTGCTCTTGAGCCTGTTATGTCAAAAAACAGGACTTTATAAAAATATACAAACAAAAAACCGTGGGAATTGTTCGTCCACACGGTTTTTGTATTACTCATCAAGTTCTTTTAATATCTTATCTTCGTTAACAGACGCCTCAACACAGCGGCTAAATCTTTCTGATGCTGGTATAAGACAATAATTACGCTTTTTGTTGTAATACTCATTACAAAGGCTCATAAATTTCCATGGAAAAACCAATATAGCCTTTACAACAGCCTCGTCATTTTGAGTAAAATCCGTATTTTGAGCATAAATATCTATTATTCTTTTTGTATAATTGGCATCAAAATCCGGCTTTTTCATCATTCGGCGCAAAAAGAACGCTATATCCCATACTGGTATATCATAAGCTAATTTTGGCATACTCTCTATAAATATATCTCCCGAAAGAGTACACATAAAATTTCCAGATTTATAAGAATTGTGACAAAAAGTCTTTTTACAATCAGCGCTTAGCACCATGTTTTTATAAACCGAGCTATTTATTAGTTCCAAAGCCTTTTCGGCTCTGTTTGTAAAATAGTTATAATGTGTTTTAACAATCATGTCCATTACATCGTAATTTGCACGGCGTTTTATGTCTTTTTTTATGTGTTTAAGCTCTGTCATGCGTTTTTCAAACAATTCCGGCAGTCTTCCAAGGGCATTGCGCCCACCCTCAAAATTTAAACCATAAGCGGCATTGTGCATTTTAGCAAGTGTTTTAACAGCATTTATAACTGTATTCTCATCCTCCATTTCTGGAGATAAAAACTCCACATATGGCTCTAAAGTGTAGTTATCATCAATGTATGTATATAAAAAGTTTCCGTCAACAGTTTTAGTAAAACCGTTTATATTCTCAAAACCATTTTCATTAAGTTTTTCTCTTGCCATGCCTTCAAACGATACCATAACACTGTCTGACGGCTGTTTTTTTAACGCCATTAATCCTTTATTGGTATTGCATACAAGGCATGTTCTTATCCTACGCGCTGAATACAGTTTAATACCATATCCATCAAAAACAATTTTTTCAAAAATTTCTTCCATAACCAATCCCCCATATCAGGCAAGCAGCCTGTTGTACATTTTATGAGAGCTTATGCCTAAATATTTATAAAATTTTTTATTACAATATTTTTAAGTACATCATAATCATTCATTTCAGGAGTTCTTATGACTATATTAAGCAAATAACTTAAAATTTCGCCCACTCGTTTTCCAGCAGGTATACCCATAGATATAATATCTTTTCCAGTAATTTTCATTTGTTTTAAAAATATACAGTCATTTCTTTCAATAATTTTATATAAAATATTTTTAGCCTCGTCAGCATTTTTATCTCCCATAGCCATTTTTACACTATAAAAAATATAAGCGTTATCAACACCAATGTTACTTGCCATAAGCCTTACATTATAATCATCACTTAAAACATTTTTATTTATAATACTGTTAATACATATTATCTGCTCTAAAGTTTTATTGTCAAATTTATAAAAATATAATTCGTCTTTTATGTCTTTTGGCGCTATAAACTGTGTTAAAATTGCAAAAAGCGCTGGTATTTTTTTATCGCACATATTTAGCTGCAAAGCTATCATATTTTCATTATTTTTAATTGAGTCATAAAGCCTTTTTGATATTTGCTCCAAAAGTCCTGTTTCCCAAAGTAATGGTATTTTTTTTAAATTTCCTGAAACAAGCAGTTTTATGAGCTCGTCACGTATTCTTTCTGCACTTATGTTTTTTATAAGGTATACATTATCAATAAGCGCTTTTTTTGTTTCTGTCTCAATCTCAAAATCCGTTTGAGCCGAAAATCTTACAGCTCTCAACATTCTAAGTGCGTCCTCTCTAAATCTTTCTTCAGGAGAACCAACACCACGTATTATTTTATTTTTTATATCATCAATACCACCAAATATATCTATATACCCTTCTTTTGTGTTATAAGCTATGGCGTTCATTGTAAAATCACGGCGAAGTAAATCTTTGTTTATATCACTTGTAAAACTCACTCCCTTTGGATGTCTAAAATCTTCATAGTCGCCATCAATACGAAAAGTTGTTACCTCATAATTTTTTTTGTTAATAACCACAGTAACAGTGCCATGTTTTATTCCGGTATCAAAAGTATGGCTAAATATTTTTTTTACATCTTCCGGCTTAGCCGAAGTAGTTATGTCATAATCATGTGGTTTTATGCCCATAATAGAGTCTCGTACACAGCCGCCCACTATATAACTTTTAAAACCTTTCGACTCCAATTTATTTATTATATATTCCGCTTCAGGCGGCATATCTATTTTTCTCACAAAATGCCTCCTTGTATTAGTAATAATCATTAGTGTTTACCGAAAGACCCTTGTTTTTAAGTTTCATATTAACAAGTTTAGTAACTATGTCTATTATAACCGCAAATACAGGCACCCCTACAATCATTCCAAAAACTCCCCACATTCCGCCAAACACAACAACCGAAAACAATACCCAAAAACTTGGTATACCAACTTTATCGCCAAGTATTTTAGGTCCGAGTATATTTCCGTCAAACTGCTGAAGTACGAGTATAAATATCAAAAAATAAACCGCTTTTAAAGGGCTTGTAAATAATATAAGTATAATTCCAGGCACGGCACCTATTATAGGACCAAAAAACGGTATTATGTTAGTAAAGCCTATAATTATGGCAAGCAGCATTGTGTAAGGCATATTCATAAAATACAGCACTATAAAAGCTATAATGCCTATAATTGTTGAGTCAATAAGTTTACCTGTTATAAAACCGCCAAAAGAAACATCGGCAAATCTTATTTCCTCTATTATAATATCCGCCATTTCTTTTTTTAAAACAGCATATATTAATTTTCTTCCTTGAGCCTTAAATGTTTTTCTTCCCGCTAAAACATATACCGATACTATAACAGCTACAACCACATTAAGCACACCGTTTGTAAAGCCCATAACTCTTGTAGAAAGAACACTGAATATCTCTTTTGCGTTAGAAAACACACCGCTTTTTAAAAACTCGTTAGCCTGTTCATACATATTTGTAGCATAATCATTTAAAGCCGTTCCCAATTCTGGATTTGTTTTAGCCATATTTATATAAAACTCGTATATATCATTTATCCATTCGGGTACTTTATTTATAATAGATTTTAAACTTTCAATAACCTGAGGCATAACAAGCCTAAAAAACACAAACCCAATAAAGCACAAAAAAGCGTAAGTACATATTATTGATAATTTTTCAGAAAAAAATTCAACCTTTCTTTTAGATGCTATAAATCTTGAACAGCTTTCTCTTATGTTTCTCTCAAAAAAATTGCACATAGGCGATATTATATAAGCTATAGCCGCGCCATATATAAAAGGCGATATTATACTAATAATATTTTTTAAATTTCTTACAAACGTCTCGTATCTTCCTATGCAAAAATAAAGTACAATACAAAACATTAAAACACACATTAAAGTAATGGCAAGAGCCAAATACCTTTTAAACTGAATTTTCATATTAACCTCCTAAAACAACGCAGCAAATAAACAGTTTTATATTTCTTTATACATTACAACAAAAAAATTTATATCAATTAATCTAACATTATTATTTTACAATAATTTAATCAAAAAATCACCCGTAATATTAAAATTTTAACATTTTTATAACAAAAAGGAAGACCGTTAAAACTATAAACGGTCTTCCAAAATCAAATGGGATAGTGCAAACTATTTAATAAAATTGAGTTACGCTTTGTGCGCAGCCTCATCAATTTTTCTAAGCTCTTCACGTACAGCTTCTTCCTCGGCAAATACTTTAGGGTCATCCTCATAGAATACATAGAAATTAGGGTCAACCTCACCAATTCCCATATATCTTGCTTTATAGTCTTTAAGAAGTTCCCAGAACTTATTTCTAAGTAAGAATATAGCAAGTAAGTTAGAAAATACAGGTATGAGCAACGATACGTCAACTATAGCCCAGAAAAGGTCAGCGCTGTATCCGCCTTTAACAACTGACCAAACTATTATAAGGTTTGGTATAGGGAATACAAATTTAAACAAATAGCAAAGTTTATCTCTTAAAATAGGTTGTTTTCTAAATAACCATTGTATAACGGCTATATAATATGTAAACCAACCGGCTGTTGTTGTAATACCAAACAATGCCATCATAACACCTATATATACTTCTCCGCCTCTGCCAAATACTGATGAGAATGCCTCAATAGTAAGTGTGGCGCCTGTTGTTCCACTTGTCCATTCGCCTGTACAAAGAACAGCTATAGCCGAAATTGTACATACAACTATTGTGTCTGTAAATACCTCAAATGCTCCCCAAAGACCTTCTCTTACAGGGTGAACTGTGTTAGCAGAACCATGTATAAGAGGTGAGGAACCCTGTCCAGCCTCATTAGAGTTAATAGAACGTGAAAGACCTTTGCTTACAGCCTGCTGAACAGCCGCTCCAGCAAAACCGCCCGCTGCCGCTGAACCTGTAAAAGCGTCATGGAATATAGCGGCTATCATTGAAGGAACATTTCCTACATTAGCTATTATAAGAACAATACCACCTATTAAATAAATAACACACATAAAAGGAACAAGTCTTGTAGCCACCTTAGCTATACGAGGTGTACCTTTCCAAATAACATAGTAAAGAACTACTGAGTAAAGAACTGTTACAAGCATCATATCAATACCGAAAGAACGGTTAAGAACCTCAGATATTGAGTAAGCCTGCGAACCGCCAAGGAACTGACAGATAAAACCAACTGCAAATATAATCGCTACTACCATAGCGCCCTTCATGTGACCCATCTGTCTTCCAAAGCCTTTTTCCATCATGTAAGTTGTACCGCTGTAGTAATCACCTTTCTCATTTTTACCACGGTAATGAACAGAAAGTGAAACCTCAACGCATTTAACCATCATTCCAAAGAAAGCCCATACCTCAAGCCAAAAAACAGCTCCAGGTCCTCCAGTGGCTATAGCTGTAGCAACACCGGCTATATTTCCGCTGCCTACACAGCCGCCAATGGCTATACAAGCCGCCTCAAAAGGAGATACCATTCCTTTTTTTGCCTCAGTCTCAGTACCGCTTTTGTTAAGTACCTGACCAAATGTGTACTTCATTATATGTCCAAAGTGTCTTAATGTAAATACCCCAGAACCTAAGAAGAAGTATACACCAATTAAAAGTACGAAAATTATAAATGGTTTTGACCACAATACATCGTCAAGCCAATATATAACTTCGCCAAACGCTTCATAATAATTCATAATATATAAATCCCCCTCTTCTAAATTTTTCATCTTTTATAAATGATGAAATTATTACTGTAAAAATCATTACGACCGTCACAGTGTATAAATTTTAATACCGCGCGCGCATCAAAATTTAATTTAATTATAATATCTTTATTAACAATAGAGTCAACAAATTTTATACTGTTTTAACAATTTTTAACTTTATATTTCAATAATATAGTGTAAAACAGCATATTTATGGTAAATTTTGATAAAAATATCGCCATTTTTACCCCCCCCCATTGAGTTTTTTTGGTTAATATTTATTTGACATATTATTTAATTATTAAAAATATATAAATACTATTTCATATCATATGTATGTAATATGTTACATCAAATTACATAGTATTTATATTTTTAAAATATTTTAAAAAAATTAACCACCGCCATAATCGGTGGTTTTATTATTATTCCTCTGGTATAAGCATTTGGATTTCATATATGCTTCTTGAATATTCATACAAGTTATCCTCATATTCATTGGCTAAAACAATATTTGGCTTTTTTTTGCCACTAAAAAACAATTTGGCAAAATATGGATTGTATTCCTCCGAAAGTATACGCGCTTTAAAACAAAGGTAATCTCCTTCTGGTATTTCAAGTATGTTGTCAGATTTAAAATTAGGTGCCTCTTTTATAAACATACCTAAATATTTTCTGTCAATATTACATTCAACAAGAGAATTATAATCAAGTATAACAGAAAACTGTCTAACATACTTTAATTCTTTAAATCTATTACTATTTTTAATACCATGCAAAGCTATATGTACTTCCTCATTTGTCATGTTATCATAAGGCACAGCCACCAAATACCGCTTTTTTATATGAAGGCTATAAAAGTTATCATTTATATTATCGTCTGTTATATATGTAAAGCAATTTTTATACCATTCAATACCGTCAATAACGTCTTGAATATGACTTATTTCATCAAGGCACTTTTCTTTATGCTTATCAAGAAGTGAAACAAGTTTATTAATATCGTTATTAGCTAAAACAGTTTTAATCTCGTCAAGGCTTAATCCAAGTTTTTGAAGATATTTAATTCTGTCTATAAAATGAATTTGTTTTACCGAATAGTATCTATATCCGGTACTGGGATTTATATATTCAGGGTGAAGAAGGTCAATGCTGCTATAATATCTTAGTGTTTGTATAGAGACCCCCATTATTTTGGCAACTTCTCCTATAGAATATAATTCTTTCAATAACAAAGCCTCCTTAACAAAATATAATTATTTAACAATAAAAGTTTCAACATTTTTGGCATCAACATATTGCTTTATATATTTTTCAGCTTTATTTATAAGTGTATCAATACAATTATATTCTGAAAAAATATATATAATTGTAATTATATTTTTTGACGAATTTTTTATCATTGCTTTTTCAGAGTCGCTTGTAGGGCTGCCAAAAGGTCCATCGCTGTCGCAAAGTACTGGCATATTTTCTATATTAACGCTGTCTTTTCCTATACCTTTATAACTCTCACCAGCCATTCCTATTTTAAATGTTATATCACCATTTATTTGCTCTAAATCATAAGAGCCAACCGAAAAGCCGCTCTCAACTGATATAAGGTTATTTGTGTCAACAACAGTGTTTATTTTATAAAGCCCCTTATTTTGTTTAATACGTCTTAAAAGTGCCTCAGACGATACTCTATATCTTCCTGGGTCTTTCCCAAAAGCCTTATACGCCTTTCTTGATGACAAAACATTCTCAAATTCTGTAACATTTTTTGTCTCAAGTTCTTTTTGCACATTAGGAATAATTGTACTATCCATATACTCCCACATGTCGTTATTTATATCTTTTACATCCGCCGAATATTTAATTACCGCTAATTTTGCAAATGGTACTTTATTCTTTATTTCATCATCTATAAATATTTGCATGGCGCTATCCTCCTACTCATTTTTTATGTTTTGATTTTACAATATTTTACCGCTTTGTGCAAAGGTTTTTTCCCAAACTTTCCTTACTTTCTTGAAAGAAAGTAAGACAAAGAACTTTAACTCTACGTTGGCTATCCTCTTTAATTACTGTTCTTAAATTCTTTTCTTTATCACTATAAAACAATACAAATAAATTTAATTTACGTTGATTACATAGGGACACCATAACACAGCCAAAGGCTGTTTAAGCGCCCGTATCATTTAAAATTAAAGTTTTTGGTCAATAAGTGCCGCAAAGAAGTGCGGGCACGAGCGGAGCGAGTGAATTTCGCGGGAGCGAAATCACTGAAAGAGTGCCGCAAAGAAGTGCGGGCACGAGCGGAGCGAGTGAATTTCGCGGGAGCGAAATCACTGAAAGAGTGCCGCAAAGAAGTG
>CATJUP010000092.1 GCA_949743655.1 uncultured Eubacteriales bacterium | reverse complement strand
GAGCTGGAAACCCGACACAAACAATGGAATGCGCAAATGAGTTAGTGCGTATAGCAAAATGCGGGGTTAAACCGGTGGCTGTTATAATAATAGGACAAATGAACAAAAGCGACGAGCTGGCGGGTTTACGTTCTTTAGAGCATTTGGCTGATACAGTGCTTATTATAGACGGAAACAACGAGGACGAGCTAAGAAGTATAATGGCGACTAAAAATCGTTTTGGAAGTACAGGTGAAATGGGATTTTTTTCTATGACAGAAGAAGGACTTGTTTCAATAAATAATCCATCAGAGTTTTTTGTGACATCACGAAAAGAGAATGAAATTGTAACAGGAAGCGCTATAACAGTTGTAAGAGAGGGTTCAAGACCAATAGTAGCCGAGGTTGAGAGTCTTGTTTCAAGGTCATTTACGCCATATCCTCAAAGAATAGGTGAGTCTTTAAAACGTGAACAGCTTAACACTCTTATATCAATACTTGAAGAAAGATGCGGAATTAATTTGTTTGATAAAAATGTTGTTATAAAAGCTGTGGGAGGGCTAAAACTTAAAGAACCTTCAGCAAATTTATCAATAGTTGTAAGTATAGCATCATCATTTTATAATAAAGCTGTTCCAAGTGGTATAGCTTTTGTAGGTGATGTTGGACTTACAGGTGAAATAAAAAGAGTGCCTTCAACAGAGCTTAGAATAAAAGAGCTTAACAGAATGGGTTTTAAAAGAGTTTATATATCAAACGATGCCTATAAAAATTTAAAAAACATAAGCGGTTTAGAAATAGAAATTTGCCGCAAAAAATATGTTAGAGAGGTTATAGCTGAGGTTTTTGGCAAATATGAATACTGATATATAAGTACAGCTTATATTAGGTGTAAGTAAAATATAGTTTACTAATGTGTATACCTATATTATAATAAAATAACTAATTGTTAAAACAAATGGGAGGTATATATAAATGGTAAAACATTTTAAAAAAGTTCTTGTAGCTAATAGAGGAGAAATAGCTATAAGAATTTATAGAGCGTTAAATGAGCTTGATATACAAACTATAGGAATTTACTCAAAAGAGGATAAATACTCTTTATTTAGAACAAAAGCTGATGAATCTTATGAGCTTGATAGAAAAAAAGGAGCCATAGAGGCGTATCTTGATATAGACGGTATTATTGATATAGCTAAACAAAAAGGTGCTGACGCTATACATCCAGGCTATGGATTTTTGTCAGAAAACTCGGATTTTGCCAAAAAATGCGCCGATAATGGTATAGTTTTTATAGGACCAGATAAAAAAAGTATGGACGCTATGGGTGATAAAATATCTTCAAAAAAAATGGCTATTGAGTGTAATGTGCCTATAATACCAGGTATAGACCATTCTCTTAAAGATGAGAATGAGGCTATTGACGCCGCTAAAAAAATAGGTTATCCTGTAATGCTTAAAGCCTCAAACGGCGGCGGTGGACGCGGAATGAGAATTGTAAACAGCGAAAGCGAAATGCTCAAAGAATACAATGAGGCGAGAACAGAATCTAAAAAGGCTTTTGGAAGTGAGCAGATATTTATAGAAAAATATCTTAGAGCTCCTAAACACGTTGAGGTACAAATTTTAGGAGATAATTACGGCAATATAGTACATCTTTTTGATAGAGACTGTTCTGTTCAAAGGAGACATCAAAAAGTGGTTGAGTATGCTCCAGCGTTTACAATAAGAGAGGATGTAAGGCAAAGCATGTTTACAGACGCTGTTAGGCTTGCTAAACATGTTGGTTATAAAAATGCTGGAACACTTGAGTTTCTTGTTGACGCGGAACAAAATTATTACTTTATAGAAATGAACCCACGTATACAGGTAGAGCACACTGTAACCGAAATGGTGACAAATATAGATATAGTGAGAAGTCAAATTTTAGTAGCCGAGGGGTATTCTCTTGACTCTAAAGAAATAAACATAAGAACGCAAAATGATGTTGTATGTAACGGTTATGCTATACAAACAAGGGTAACAACAGAAGACCCAGCAAATAACTTTTTGCCTGATACAGGAAAGATAGCGGTTTACCGTTCAAGTGCCGGAAACGGAATACGTCTTGACGGCGGAACAGCATATACTGGAGCTGAAATAACGCCTTATTATGATAGCCTTCTTGTAAAAATAATATCTCATGACAGAATTTTTGAAGTGGCGGCTAACAAAGCCATTAGAGCATTGCGTGAAACACGCATAAGAGGAGTTAAAACAAATATTCCTTTTATTATAAATGTGCTTAAAAATGACACATTTATAAATGGGCAATGTTCAACAACATTTATTGAGGATACTCCAGAACTTTTTGAAATAGAGACAAGTAAAGATAGGGCTACTAAAATAGCCGAGTTTATAGGTAATAAAATAGTAAACGAGGTTAAAGGCGAAAAGCCGGATTTTAATTATGTTAAAGCGCCTAAAGTAAATGATATAGGAATTTTTAAAGGCGCAAGAGACGAATTTTTAGAGCTTGGCGCTAAAGGCTTTACTCAAAAAATATTAGAAGACAAAAGGCTTTATATAACAGATACATCAATGCGAGACGCTCACCAATCGCTTATAGCCACACGAATGAGACAAAACGATCTTGAAAAAGCCGCTCCTTTAACAAATCAGGCAATGAGAAACGCTTTTTCGGTTGAGGCATGGGGTGGTGCAACATTTGACGTTGCTTATAGATTTCTTAAAGAGTCGCCATGGATAAGACTGCAGGAACTAAGAAAGAAAATGCCTAACACTCTTATTCAAATGCTTTTAAGAGCCGCTAACGCCGTTGGATACAGCAATTATCCGGATAATGTTGTAAGTGAGTTTATAAAAGAAGCGGCTGAAAGAGGTATTGACGTATTTAGAATTTTTGACAGCCTTAATTGGCTTGAAAATATGAAAATGCCTGTTGAGGAGGCTCTTAAAACTGGTAAAATAGTTGAGGGCGCTATATGTTACACAGGCGATATATTAAACCCTAAAGAGAAAAAAT
Source organism: uncultured Eubacteriales bacterium (assembly GCA_949743655.1). Lineage (GTDB taxonomy): Bacteria > Bacillota > Clostridia > Lachnospirales > Anaerotignaceae > Neoanaerotignum_A. The sequence goes on along the minus strand of CATJUP010000092.1, from coordinate 17,558 downwards.
ATACTATAGATTATTATGTTAAAAAAGCTAAAGAGCTTGAGGCTATGGGTTGTCATATATTTGCCATAAAAGACATGGCAGGGCTTTTAAAACCTTATGCCGCTAAAGAGCTTTTTAACGCTCTTAAAGCCGATTTAAAAATACCGGTTCATCTGCATACACATGACAGTACAGGAAATGGTGTAAGTACAGTACTTATGGCGGCTGAGGCGGGTGTTGATATAGTTGACGCTGCTGTTGAGGCTATGTCGGGGCTTACAAGTCAGCCTTCTATGAACTCTATAGTTGAGGCGCTTAAAATGACCGAAAGGGATACGCTTTTAGATAGCGAGGAAATTTCGGTATTAAGCAGATATTATGCCGAGGTAAGAAAAGTTTATTATAGTTTTGAAAGCAATTTAAAAACGCCTAATACAGAAATTTATAAATATGAAATTCCTGGAGGTCAATACTCAAATTTACTCGCTCAAGTAAAATCAATGGGAAGTTCTGACAGTGATTTTGAGGAAATTAAAAAACTTTACAGTCAAGCTAATGAACTTTTTGGAAATATTATAAAGGTTACGCCTACAGCTAAAATTGTGGGTGATATGGCTATATTTATGTTCCAAAATAAACTTACAATAGATAACATATTTACTAAAGGACAGGATTTATCTTATCCAGACTCAGTTGTTGAATATTTTATGGGTTTGGTAGGTCAGCCAGATGGAGGATTTCCAAAAGAGCTTCAAAAAATTGTGCTCAAAGGTAAAGAGCCTCTTACTGAAAGAGCAGGTAAAACACTTGAGCCAGTTGACTTTAATGCTATTGAAAAACACATAATCGAAGAGCTTCCAGAAGATATGGTTGAGAGGAAACATCTTATAAGTTATGCTCTTTATCCAAAAGTGTTTGATGATTTTTGTAAGCATTTAGAATGGTACAATGATGTGTCAAAATTAGAGAGTCATGTATTCTTCTATGGTCTTAAAAAAGGCGAGGAAACAATGCTGGAACTTGGAGAGGGCAAAAAACTTATTATAAAATTTAATGAAATGAGTGAACCTAACAGTGAAGGCGTAAGAACATTGTCTTTTGAAATTAACGGAGTTACAAGAGATATAACTGTTGTTGACACAAGTATTGAGGAGACTATAACAAAACACCCTAAAGTTGATAAGGGAAATATTCTTCATGTTGGTTCGCCTATACCTGGCACTATTGGAAGCATACACGTTAAGGCAGGAGACCATGTTGAGAAAAATAGCCTTATACTTACTGTTGAAGCTATGAAAATGGAAACATCAATAACATCGGCTTTTGCTGGAAAAGTAAAAGATGTACTTGTAAAAGAGGGCGACAAAGTACAGCCGGACGATTTATTAATTGTTTTTGATAGTATTGATAAAGTAAATGAGTAACTTCTTCCTTATTTTCTTGAAAGAAATGAAGCGAAAGAACTTTAGATTGCAGAAATTACTTAAAAATTCAAAAAAATTTAAAGCTAAATGGAGCATATAAGTGCTCCATTATTTTTTTACCTAATATCGAATTGAACAATATTTACAAACAGTGGCTATGTTGAAAACGGTCGAATTTTATGCTATTATTGTAAACAATAAATCGCGCGTTTAAGAGAGGGATTACAATGATAGAAATACAAATTAAAACAAGAGGTGCATTGAATAAAGACTCAATTTTGTCTGTTAATAAAACAAATAGTAGTTGTGTAAAAGAACAAAAAACAATACAATCAGGTTTTAATTATGTAAGCGAACAAACAGTTACAAAATATAAAACAGCCTATGAAGAAAATACACATTGCAGAACACAAAAAACAATTACTGTTCCCGAACTTAAAAACCGTATACATAAAGGTCAAAAGACTGTTCTTTCAGTTAATTCTGACGATGTTTTGGAGGCTTGCTTTGGCTGGAACACAATAAACAAAATATGTGATATTGATGTATCAGCATTTTTAATAGGAGATAATGGGAAAGTTTTAGGAGATGACTGGTTTGTGTTTTATGGCTGTACACTTAGCCCTGATAAAAGCGTGGAATTTATTTCGGATAGCTCTTTTGACAGGGAGAAAATACGTGTTAATTTAAAAAAACTTGACAAAAGAGTACAAAAAATTGTTTTTGTATTGACTATAAATGAGGCATTAGAAAATCATTTTAATTTTGGAATGGTAAAAGACGCTTATATAAGAATAATTAAAAACATAAACAGCCAAAACGAGCTGGTTAGCTTTTTGATGACTGAATATTACACAAATGTAATTTCTATGATGATAGGTGAGTTATACATACACAACGGAACATGGAAGTTTAACGCTATAGGAAACGGCGTGGCGAAGGATTTAGCTGGTCTGTGTGAATTGTATGGCGTTAATGTTGACAGTTAATTTAAAAACTGGAGGATATAGATATGCTTAAATTTGAAACGGTAAACGAATTAACTCTTAAAGTTATTTGCAGTGGAAATGACCAATTAATTGTTAAAGCAGGAGCTTTTATATGCGGTGAAAATAATGGTTATAAAAATTATAAATTTGAAAAACTTCTGCTTGGTCCTCAAGAAAATAGAGGACAAGCATTGATTGGCTCTTTGCTCAGGCGTGTAGCCGGTGAAAATCTTCCGCTTATGAAAGTTATATTATCTGGAGATAGTGTAACTTATTATGCTAACCATGGACAGCATGTAATTGTATATCAGCTTGCTGTAGGTGAAGTGCTTTCTATAGAGTCAGAAAATATACTTGCGTTTACGTCTGAATGCAAATATGATGTTCGTTTTATAGGCTGTGGCGTAATATCTCAAAAAGGTCTTGCAACTTCTACATTAACGGGAATGGGTAGTAACTCGTATGTAGCTATATTGACAGACGGAAACCCTATTGTATTAAGTAATATTAAAAATAGAAACACTATAACGGTAGACCCCGATGCTGTGGTATGCTGGATGGGATATGACTATACTGACCCAAATGTTAAAATGGACGTAAACTGGAAAAACTTTATAGGTCAGGCGTCAGGAGAATCTTACAGCTTTGAGTGGAATGGAAATCAGCCAGTTTCTGTTGTTATTCAGCCAACTGAGCGTAACAGCGGAATTGATATTGGTATAGACGGCGGAAGACTTGGACGCAAACCAAATTAATAATTTTTTTAATAGTTTGTTGGTGTGTGGTTAAAAAACCATGCACCTTTTAAAAGTCAACAATTTTTTGTTAAAAGTTAAAATGTAAGAATATAACATATTAAATAAGAAATAATATAAATGTTATGGGAGGAAAAATAATGTATATTTTAAATAATACAGAACCAAAAAATGTTTGGCGTTATTTTGAAGAAATAAGCGCGATACCGCGCGGCAGTGGAAATGAGAAAGAAATTTGTGATTATTTTGAGAATTTCGCTAAACAAAATAATTTATGGTATAAAAGGGACGAGCATAACAATATATTAATTAGGAAAGAGGCGTACAAAGGGTACGAAAGAGCAGAAGGGGTTATACTTCAGGGGCATATGGACATGGTGTGCGAAAAAAAACCTAATAGTAACCATGATTTTTTAAAAGACCCTATAAAAATTGTAAAATGCGGAGATTTTATAAAAGCCAATGGTACTACTCTTGGTGGTGACGATGGAATAGCGGCGGCTATTATATTAGCAATACTTTCGGATAAAAGTATTGAAAGCCCTTTTATAGAGGCGCTTTTGACATCAGACGAAGAAGTTGGAATGAAAGGTGCTATAAATTTTGATTACTCACTTTTAAAGTCTACAAGGCTTATAAATATAGACAGCGAGGAGGAAGGAGAGATAATAGCGGGCTGTGCTGGAGGTATGAGGGCAGAAATAAATATTAATACCGAAAGAAAGCCGGTTGAAAATAATACTTTTTATCAAATATCAATAAGTGGTCTTAAAGGTGGTCATTCTGGAAGTGATATACACCTTAAAAGGGCTAACGCTATTAAATTAATGGCAAGGGTTCTTAATAAATTGGAGGATTTTTGTGATATTTGTGAAATAACAGGCGGAAACAAAGACAACGCTATACCAAGAGAAACAAAAGCTATAGTGTGTGTTGATTATAAAAACTTTGAAAATTTAAACAATGTTATTTTGGATTGTAAAAATGTATTTAATAATGAGTACAGCGGCGCTGAGGGGTATATTGATATATGTGTTGACAAAATAGATATAAAGCCTAAAACAGTTCTGTCTAAAAATACATTTAAAAAAATTGTGGATATAATAAATATTATACCTTTTGGCGTTGTAACTATGAGTGCGCAAATAGAAGGACTTGTTGAAAGCTCTAATAACATAGGCGTAATAAGAACATACGATGATAAAATAACTATAACATCAGCACCAAGGAGCTCTGTTATATCAAGACGAGATATTATAGAACAACAGTTTATTTCGATAGGACGAATTACAGGCGCTAATGTTGTTATAAGAGGAAAATATCCAGCGTGGGAATATAAAGAGAAATCTAATTTAAGAGATATTGCTAAAAAAACTTATAAAGAGCTTTTTGGAAAAGACTCAAAAGTAAATGCTATACATGCAGGGCTTGAGTGCGGTATATTTTCTGAAAAAATGCCGGATTTGGACATTGTGTCTATAGGACCAAATATGGAGGCTGTACACACAACAGAAGAAAAACTAAGTGTATCTTCTGTTGAAAGAATATACAGTTATATTGTTGAAATACTTAAAAGACTAAAATAAAGGCGGTAATTTAATGAAAAAACCTTGGCAGAGCAAATATTTTGAAATATCATTATTCACGGCGGCTACGGCTGTTTTTGTAAGCGCCGTATTTTTAATTATGAATAATATTGGTATTATATTTAAAAGTGTGTACTTTGCCATATTTTGGTTTATAGGATTATTTACGCCAATATATATAGCTATAGCTGTGGCTTTTATACTTAACCCTGTTGTGGATTTTTTTCAAAATGAAGTATTATTTTTTAAAAATAAAAAGAATGAGGCGTTTAATAAAAGATTAAGAGGAACAATAGTGACATATATTATTGTTTTTGTATTTGTATCAACAGTTATAAGAATTACTTTAAAAAGTTTTGGTCCTAAAGAGGTTGGAGATTTATCAAGCGTTATAGAAGATTTTGTTTTGGATATGAAAGGCTTTATATTCTCAATTAAAAAAGTGTTGGACGATACAGGACTTTTTTCAAACACAGATATGGTTTTTAACAGTGTTATAGAAAGGTTTTCTATGTTATCTCAAAGATTAGTTTTTTCAGCAGCGCTCTCGCTTTCATCTTTTGGTAAAAAACTGCTTGATTTTGGAATAGGTATTGTAGCGGCTTTTTATTTTCTTGTTGAAAAAGACAGACTTGTTTATAGAGTAAGTGAGACAGCTAAAACTTTTATGCCAAAAAAATTATATAAATTGACTAAAAATGCTTTTAATGACATAAATTATATATTTTCGGGTTATGTGTCTGGTCAGCTAATAGACGCATGTATTATGGGTGTTATGGTAAGCATTGCTATGTGGTTTGTAGGTATAAAATATTTTATGATAATAGGTATAATATCAGCTATAGCAAATCTTATACCATATATTGGTGCCGTAGCGGCGTTTATACTTTCGGTAGTATCAGCAGCAGCGCAAGGTAACCCAGCAAAAGCTATTTATGCCGCTATAATGATACTTGGAATACAGCAAATAGATGCTATGATTTTAACGCCTAAAATTGTAGGAAAAAGAGTAAAATTACACCCTGTTTTGGTTATAATATCGCTTTCAGTATTTGGCTCTATGTTTGGTGTTGCAGGAATGATAATAGCTGCGCCTGTTACGGCTTTTATAAAAAAGCGTTTCGACAATGTTTATATGAAAAAGAAATTTGGCTCTTGAAAAATACTGTGATTATGGTATAGTTAAAAATAAAACAGCAAAAAACTTCTTCCTTTCTTGAAAGAAAGGAAGCGAAAGAACTTTAACTTTGCCTATTGAGTGTAAGTGTTTTTGGCTAAACTGTTTTAGTTCGTGTTTATGTAACAAACATATTTTTTATTGAAAGAAAACCAAGGAACTTTAACTTTTAACTGTTGTGTACAAGTGTTATTGGCAGAGTCAGATTTTGTTATCGCGAAATCACTGACAAATTTTTCAAAAAAATTGGGAAGGGTTATATATGTCAGGTGAAATTTTATGGACGACAGATTTTTAAGAACAAAAATGCTTATAGGCGATTATAATTTTAAAAAATTGAGCAATAGCAAAGTTATGGTGTTTGGAATTGGCGGCGTTGGAGGATATGTAGCCGAGGGTTTAGCAAGGAGCGGCGTAGGGCATATAATACTTATAGATAATGATAAGGTTGACAGAACAAACATAAACAGGCAAATAATAGCGTTAAACTCAACTGTGGGGAAAAATAAAACGGATGTTATGGAAGAACGTATTAAGGATATAAATCCTAACGCTGTTGTTGAAAAACATAACATATTCTTTTTGGCTAAAAACAGTGATATAATTAAACCAAACATAGATTATATAGTAGATGCTGTTGATACAATAAGCGCAAAAATAGAAATAATAGTTAAAGCAAATGAATTTAAAATACCTGTAATATCATCTATGGGAACAGGGAAAAAAATGTCTCCAGAACTTTTAGAAATTGACGATATATATAATACATCTAAGTGTCCTTTGGCTAAGGTTATGAGACATGAACTTAGAAAACGTGGAATAAAAAGTTTAAAAGTAGTTTATTCAAAAGAAGAACCGCTTAATGGATATTTTGATATAGAGCAATATAAAAAAACTATACCAAGCTGCATGTTTGTTCCAGCAGCAGCAGGTATTATTATATCATCGGCTGTAGTTAGGGATTTAATTACTAAGGAGGTAAATAATGGCTGAAAAGGGAGTAGTAATAAATATTAAAAAAAATTTAGCCGTTGTAAAAATGACAAGACAAGAGGCTTGTGCTAAGTGTAAAGCATGTATAGCCGGCATGGAAGAAAAAGACATGTTTATTGAGGCTGAAAATGCCTGTGGTGCTCAAGTTAATGATTGGGTAGAAGTTGAAATAGCGCCAGACGGATTTATAAATGCTGTGCTTATTATGTATGGTATACCGTTTGTAGCTTTTATGATAGGCGTTGGTTTGGGGTATTTGATTGGTGGCATGCAAAGTGCTGTAAATAAGGAGCTTGTATCATTTTTTGGCGGTATTTTTTGTACTTTTATAGCCTTTTTGTGGATTAAAAGTCAAGAAAAAAGATGGGAAAGTAAAAAGTACAGACCCGTTGCCGTAAGGCTTACAACACCAGCAACAGAATAAAAAAATTTATTATTAAAACACCTTCTGAATATTGTATTAAAGGAGGTGTTTTTTATTGGAAAATTTAAACTGTTGTCAATTATGCAGCAAAAAAGTATGTGATAGTTTTTGTGTAGAACTTAATGAAAGTGAATACAATATACTATCAGGGCTGGGAGATGGTTTTGGTGTGGGCGGTCTTTGCGGAGCTCTTATAGGCGCTATAGCAGGAGCTGGTATTGTTTTAGACGGAAAAAATATTCAGGAGGCACGAGTCTATATTATTTTAAAATTTATGAAAAAGTTTTCAACAATAAATTGCTCGGGACTTGAAAATTATTATGATGACTGCTGTAAAGAGGTAATAGATTTTGCGGTAAATGCGGCTAATGATTTTATAAACAAAAATAAGTAACATTATTTTTTATGTTTAGGAATACAATTAAAAAAGGAGGGGAGTAAATTATGGAAACATCTGATATAGAGAAAATAATGGCATTAAGCAGTATTTTTAACAGCCAAAACCAAACTAAAAAACCGGTTAGCACTGAAAATAATGTTTTGGAAAAAACAAAAAGGCAAATAAGCACACTTAAAAATATAATTCCATATATAAAGCCTGAAATGAGAATTGGAATTTTTACAGTAATAAAGTTAATGGAAATAGCGGATTTTGAGAGTAAAAACAGTGTAATATCAGCACAAGACAGTGAGGGTGTATTTAATTTTGAGCGTGACAAATTTATTGACGCTGCTCAAAAGTATCTTTCACCTCAAGAAAAACAGGTTTTCAATACATTATATATGCTAAGCCAGTTAAAAGAAATTAATTTGTTTGGGAGGTAAATAAATTGGATATATACGATATATTTAATAAAGACGAGTTTTCAGCGTTGAGTAAAAGACAAAAAGAGCTTATAATTGAGGCTTGCCAAAAATGTAAGGGAAAAGACCAAACCGGAGTTGTGAGTGTTTTTATGACATACATACCTATTATTGAAAGTGAGAGACAACTTACTAAACAAGAAAAAAGAGGACTTATAAACTGCATATTTGAAAGCATTGATGGAAATGAAAAAAGCAACGCTAAAAATATTATAGATATAGCGCAAAGTATGGGGATTATATAAATGCTGTGACAGCCGCTTTTAGCGGCTGTTTTCTGTATTTATTATATTGTTTGTGCAGAGCATTCCTATAAGTAGTGCTTTTAAAAAGTTTTGATTATTTTGTTTTTGTTGTTCTGTTGGATATTTTTTCACTTTTTCGGCTATTGATATTGTGTTTTTATATGTAAATACATTTGGTACAGGTTCTTTTTTTGTAAGAAGCATTATTTCTTCCTCCTTAAAAATTTTTTATATAGATAAATTATGAAGTTTGAATGTGTTATATGTGCTATAATATGAATTTGGTTTAATAATTTTTGTGTGTTTTTTATATCAAGGACATATGTCCGTTTAAGAAAATTATTTTATATGCTGAAATTTGCCGCCGCGCTTGACTGATTGCTTTAGTTTAGTTTAAAATAAAATAATTAGCTAATAAAATAATAATACAGGAGGTACATAGATGTTTGAGTATAACAAAAAAACAAATTTACCTGAAAGTACCGGTCAAGCATATCCTCTCCAAGATGTACGCGAGCCTAATCTTTATAGAGACTTTTTTTCTTACGAAGATATACCAAGGGTAGTTTTTAACAGGCGACTTGTGCCTATGGACGTACCAGAAAATTTTTGGATAACTGATACAACTTTTAGAGACGGTCAGCAATCAAGACAGCCATATACTGTAAAACAAATGATACATATTTTTGACCTTTTACATAAACTTTCTGGACCAAAAGGCATTATACGAATGAGCGAGTTTTTTTTATATACAAAAAAAGACAGAGATGCTGTTTATAAATGTCTTGAAAAAGGGTATAAATTTCCAGAGATTACAAGCTGGATAAGAGCGTCTAAAAAAGACTTTCAGCTTGTAAAAGATATTGGTCTTAAAGAGACTGGTATACTTGTTAGTTGTTCAGATTATCATATTTTCCATAAAATGCACATGACAAGGCATCAGGCACTTGACCACTATTTGGGTGTTGTGCGTGAATGTATAGAAACAGGTGTTAAGCCTCGTTGCCATTTTGAAGATATAACAAGAGCCGATTTTTATGGTTTTGTTGTGCCTTTTGCGGCGGCTTTAATGGAGCTTTCGGAAGATACTGGAGTACCTATAAAAATACGCGCCTGTGACACGCTTGGGTATGGTGTTACATATCCAGGTTCTGTACTTCCAAGAAGTGTGCCAGGAATTATTTATGGTCTTAATCATCATGCTAATGTGCCAAGCGAGCTTATAGAATGGCATGGTCACAATGATTTTTATAGAGCTGTAAATAATGCCACATATGCGTGGCTTTATGGCGCAAGCAGTGTAAACTGTTCTCTTTTGGGTATAGGAGAAAGTACTCGACATACGCCTCTTGAGCCAATGGTATTTGAGTATGCCCAATTAAATGGTTAACTTGACGGAATGGATACAAGAGTTATAACAGAAATAGCCGAGTATTTTGAAAGTGAGCTTAATTATAATATTCCACCTATGACGCCTTTTATAGGTAAAAACTTTAATGTTACAAGAGCTGGAATACATGCTGACGGAATACTTAAAAATGAGGAAATATATAATATATTTGATACTGACAAACTTCTTAATAGACCGGTAAAAATAGCTATAAGCAATACATCTGGAACATCGGGAATAGCTCATTGGATAAACACAAACTTTCATCTTAAATGTGAGGCTTGTGTAAATAAAAACGACCCTGTTGTTGAGGCTGTTTATAACTGGGTAAATGAGCAGTATAATGAAGGACGTGTTACAGTTATAACAGATGAGGAATTGGAACGTGAAACTCTTAGATTTATGCAGGAAATTGGTAATGCTGAGGAGGAATTGTAATGAAAATTAAAAACAGTGTATCGTTTAATGTTGACCACAGCAGATTAAATAGGGGAGTTTATTTGTCTAAAATAGATATAATGAATGATGTTTATACTATTACACTTGATTTAAGACTTAGAGTGCCTTATAAAGAGAAAATTATATCTAACAAAGAACTGCATACATTTGAGCATTGTTTTGCTACTGCTGTAAGGGATATTACCGAAAGTATCGAGAATGTGGCTGTGTCATATTTTGGTCCTATGGGTTGCCAAACAGGATATTACATTGTTTTTAACACAACAGAGTCAGATGAAAACAAATATTTTGATATTTTTTATAACATACTTAAAAAAGCATGTGAGTATGTAAAAAATATGACCGAAGTGCCGGCTAAAAATGAGCTTCAATGCGGAAATTGTTACTCTTTAGGTGATATTGATGACGCGAAAAATTCTGCTGAAGAATTATATAAACTTGTTGACGAAATGGACAACCAAAAAGCATTTCATAAGTATTCATTTATTGATTAAAAATACTGAGTAGTTTTTATCAAATTTCAATAGTCCATATAAAACAGGTTTGAACCAAACTAATAAAACCGCCGTTAAAAACGGCGGTTTTTATAATATCAATAATTATTTAGTTTGAGCAAATGTCCAATCTCTTACTTCTTGGTCAGCGTACATAGGTACCCATGAGAAGTGAGCTGAAGGATTAAATACAGAACCAGCAGGATATATAGTTGATTTGTACTCAACACCAGCTTTTGTAAGAGCATCAAGTGTAGGATAGAGATACTCGTCTGGGTCTACAGTAGGGTCATCAGCAGCATGGAATATCCACATTGGAATGCCTTTGAGAGCCTCAACCTTTGTAGGGTCAGCGCCAGCAGCGTCTGGTAATAATGCAGCAAATGTTTCTGGGTGCTCAATGCCAAGTGTGTATGTAGCAAAACCACCAGCAGAAAGACCAGTCATATAAACTCTGTTTTTATCAACTGAATAATCATCCATAACTTTTAAGAGAAGGTTATAAGCTGCCTCAAGTTTAGGTTCAGCCGCAAATGAGTTTTCTGCTGAACCACTTCTATATTTCATAAGAGTTGTCCAGTTTTCACTGTCATCTTCTGTAGCGCACTGAGGAGCTAAAACTATACATTCGTTATGACCTCTCTCAGAGTCTTTAGCCCATACAGTAGCCATTTGGTATCTTTTAAGAACCATGTCAAGTGTTTGTGACCTTTGTCCTGAACCATGAAGAGCAAATACTATAGGGTATTGTTTGCTTGCGTCATAGTTTGTAGGAACATATATTGCGTAAGGGATTGTTTCTCCTGTAGCCTCGTCTTTATATGACTCTGACTTAAATAAATTGTAAACGTCTGTGTCGCATTCTCTTGTAATTGTAACTGTATATGTATTTGTAGCATCACCAGCAGTTACTACTATATCAACGTCAGTTGTAAGCACAACATCATAATCAGCGTACTCTTGGCTAAGTTTTACAACAGCGCTTTCTCCAGCAGCTACAGCTTCACCCGCTACAGTAACAGTAGCGCCTTCAGAAGCCTGAGGAGTAATTTTTACACCATAAATATCGCTTTGTACTGTCATAGTATATTTTGTAACGTCTGAACTAAAAGCAGGTGTAATTGTGTTATCTGTTAATGTAATATCATCAACTTTAAGACCTGTAAGCTCTGCTTTAACTGCTGGAATTTCAGCAACAGGTGCAGGAGCAGGCTCAACAACAGGAGCAGGCGCTGGTGTAGGCTCAACAACAGGTGCAGGAGTTGGCGCTGGAGCGCTTGTCTGTGTGCCAGGAACTTGAAGAACCTGACCAGGGAAAATAAGATTAGGATTTGAGAGCTTGTTTGTTTCTGCGAGCTCTCTCCAAGTGGTATTAAATGTTGGAGCTATTTTTGATAAGCAATCGCCCTTTTGAACAACATACTGTCCAGCCATAGCGACTGAGGCACTGCTAAGAACCATTACTGTAGATAATGTTCCAGCAATGAGCTGTGAAGCTTTTAACTTTTTCATTGGTAATTCCCCCTTAAATGATAGTTGTATAATAATTTATACAAGTCAATATTAGCACTAATTAACATTTTAGTCAATTAAAAAATTTTCTTCTTTATGCAATGTTATAAAAAATATGCAATTATTACATACAAATGTTAATATATAGTGTAAATATTCTACATAAAAGGCATAAAATAAATATTGATTTTTAGTATGTTATATATAATTATACAAAAATATTTCTATTTTTAATTACGAACAGTGACATTTATGTTTATTTTTATCAAAAATTTTTATTATATAAACGAGAATTTTTTAACATAAATATAATTTTTTTTATTGTTTGAAATGTATTATATTAAATTTGATAACAATTTTGTTGACCGATAATAATAATATTGGTATAATTTTTATAAATTTTAGGGAGAGATTTTATGATTGAGTTGTTTTTTCCAGATATATATATTAAATCAATATTCGAGCTTCCTCTTGAGTATTTTAAATCTAAAAAAATTAAAGCTCTTTTTTTTGACATAGATAATACAATAGCTCCTTTTGATATTGCAGAGCCAGATTGTAAAACTGTAAATTTTTTTAAAGAACTAAAAAAAGAAGGATTTATTGTGTGCCTGTTTTCAAATAACAATAAAAAAAGAGTTGAATTTTTTAATAGAAATTTAGGCGTTTTTACTATACATAAAGCAGGAAAACCAGGAATAAAAAAATTAAAACAAGCTATGATTAAATTTGGTGTTAATAAAAATAATGCAGCGATTATAGGTGACCAAGTTTTTACTGATATGTACTGTGCGCACAGAGCAGGTATTTTGGCTGTTTATACTATGCCTATTTGTAAACGTGACCAGATTGTAACAAAAGTAAAAAGAGGAGCTGAAAATATAGTGCTTAATATTTATAAAAAAAAGAAAAACATAAATTAAGCGATGTTTTGAAATGAGAGTTTATTAATAAGAGAGGAATTTAAAATATATAAAATTAAGGGAAGAGAGTCTCTCTTCCCTACTTTAATGTACTACAATGTACTATGTTACCGAAAAGTAAATAATAAAAACATGTTAAAAAGATATATGTAATTGGAACAATACTATACAGTTGTAATATTGAGAAACTTTTGATATATTAAAATAGTATAAATGTTTAATAAGAATATTGCCGTATTGCTGAAATTAATTTATACGTTGACTTTATTGTATTAAACTGTAAATTTATTAAAGCTAAACATAAAGTAAAAATATCGGCAAATATTATTTGTATAATAAATTTTAATATGAAAAGGAAAACTAATATGATATTAGATTTTAACTGGTTTTTTCGCCAATTAAAAGTTCATATTAATATAGATGAAATATGTTTTTATTTTATTGATGACGGAGATGAAAAAGAATATTATTTAAGATATTATCCAAAACATAATAAGCTATATTTGGTTGAAGGTTACAATATGGGTTTTGGTATTGAATTTTTAACAGCGGAAGAATTAGTTATTTCTAAAATTTTTAATGGCGAAAGTTTTAAAGACGATTGGACAAAAATACATATTTGTAGCATTGAGGGATTTGTTTTATAAGACTGGTTCAATTTTTTACAGCATATTAAGTAATTAAAATTTGTAATATTAAATAAAGTAATCTAAATTGGATTGTGTATTTACCCATATTTATTTTAAAAAGGTGGTCACGAAAAAACACTATAAAATCAGGTACTAAATTTACAAAAGAGCAAAAATCAAATGAATGTGAAGTATTGAAAAAATGCTTAAAATTATTTAAAATTGGTGTATTTATAAAAAAGGAGAAACTTAATAATGAACGTATTTAATTTTTTTAACGGCGCGGCAAAGGTTTATGGAATTATAGGTAATCCTATAGAGCACAGTTTTTCACCAGTTTTACAAAATTCTTTGCTTGATTTTATGGGCTCTAATGGGGTGTATGTGCCATTTAAAGTTGATGAAAATGACATTGAGGAAGCCATAAAAGGATTATTTAAACTTAATTTTGAAGGAATTAATGTTACTGTACCACATAAAAAGAGTGTTATTAAATATTTATGTGGTTTAGACAATACTGCCCAAAAAGTGGGAGCAGTTAATACTCTTAAACGCACTAATAATGGTTTTGTAGGCTACAACACGGATATAATTGGACTTGAGAAAAGTTTTAACATTAATAAAATTGATGTTTCAAATAAAGTAGCTATGCTTATAGGTGCTGGAGGCGCAGCCAATGCTGTGGCTGTGCTTTTAGCTCAAATGGGAGCAAGTGATATAATATTTGTAAATAGAACATTTGACAATGCTAAAAAACTTAAAAATAAAATATCAAGTTTTTACAGCGGAAATGTACATATAACCGATTTTGAAGAGATGTATAATTATAATAAGCCATACATAGTTATTAACGCTACATCTGTTGGAATGGGAAACGGTGTTTGGGAGTCACCTGTGAAAAAAGAAGAGTTTTTTAATGGTGTTGAATATGCTTTTGATGTTATATATATACCATGGAAAACTAAATTTTTGAGTGATGCCGAGAAATATGGCTGCAAGTGTATAAATGGTTTTGATATGCTTATTTATCAGGGGATAGCATCTTATGAGATATGGCATGACATTACTATAGATAAAAAAAGCGCTGTTGACATAAAAAATGTTTTGTCAGATTTCTTTTTAAATGGTGGTGGCGATAAATGAATATAGACAAAAATATTGTTTTTATAGGATTTATGGGCTGTGGAAAAACAACTTTTGGTAAAAAGATAAGCAAGCGCTTGAGGTGTGAGTTTATTGACACAGACAAGTTTATAGAAAATAATACAAAAATGTCAATACCTCAAATATTTAGTTTAAAGGGCGAAGACTATTTTCGTAAAATTGAAAGTGAGGTTTGTAGTTATATAGCATCTAAAAGTGGTTGTGTGGTGGCTACAGGAGGTGGAATAATAAAAAATACTGAAAATATGAGGCTATTGAAGAAAAATAGTGTTATAATATATTTAAAAGCTACCTCGGAGAGCATTTACAGAAATATAGGAAATGATAATTCAAGACCGCTTTTAAACGGCGGTGATAAAATGGAAAAAATAATAAAACTATTAGAAGAAAGAATACCGACATATGAAAAATACGCCGATATTACTATACCAGTAACAGGCGCTACTGTAAGTAACATAACTGACGGAATAATGGAAAAAATAGGGGAGATTTTTGTGAAGAAAATTTGTGTTATACATGGACCTAATCTTAATTTTACAGGTATACGTGAAAAGGGAGTTTATGGTGAAAAAAATATTGATGACATAAACAATTATATAAGCAAAGAAGCCCAAAATATGGGTTTTGATATTGACATATTTCAGTCTAATTTTGAGGGCGCTATTATAGATAAAATTCAAAAATGTTATTATGATAATGTTGATGGCATTGTTATAAATCCAGGAGCTTATACACATTATAGCTATGCTATAAGAGATGCTATAACATCTGTACAAATACCAACTGTTGAGGTGCATATTTCAAATATACACACAAGAGATGAGTTTAGACATAAGTCTGTTACAGTTCCAGCATGCGTGGGGCAAATATGCGGTTTTGGCGAATATGGTTATATACTTGCCATTCAGGCGCTAAATATGAGATTAAAATAGATTTTTTTGAAAAAATATATTGCGTAATGTAATATTTTAATTTAAACTATATTAGACATATTTATTGTAATTATTAAGGAGGATTTTTAATGATATCTGCAAGTGAATTTAGAAATGGCGCTACTATTGAGTATGAGGGAGACATATTTGTTGTGCTTGAGTTTCAACATGTAAAGCCAGGAAAAGGCGCGGCATTTGTGCGTACTAAAATTAAAAACCTTAAAACTGGAAGCGTTGTTGAAAGAACATTTAGACCTACAGAAAAAATGCCAAGAGCGCATATAGACAGGCTTGATATGCAATATCTTTACAGCGATGGTGATTTATTCCACTTTATGAATACTGAGTCTTTTGAGCAAATAGCTGTAAACGCATCTGAAATAGGCGACACTCTTAAATTTGTTAAAGAAAATGAAATGGTTAAAATACTTTCTTATGAAGGAGAGGTATTTGGAATTGAGCCTCCTCTTTTTGTAGAATTAGAAATAACTGAAACAGAGCCTGGATTTGCAGGAAACACAGCACAGGGCGCTACAAAACCGGCTACTGTTGAAACTGGTGCCACTGTAAATGTACCTTTGTTTATAAACCAAGGTGAGATAATTAAAATTGACACAAGAACAGGCGAATATCTTGGACGTGTAAACGGATAATTGATTTTTTAAAAAGAGCGCTGTAATAAACAATACAGCGTTCTTTTTATATATATTTTGGAGGGATTAAGTGGATATTAGGGTTCTTAAATATTTTATTGCTGTGGCAAGAGAGGAAAATATTACACGTGCGGCAAACACTTTGCATATTACACAGCCGACACTCTCAAGACAGTTAATTCAAATGGAAAATGAATTTGGAGTAAAACTGTTTATTAGAGGAAAGCACAATATTATACTTACTGAAGAGGGTATGTTTTTACGCCGAAGGGCGCAAGAAATAGTTGAGCTTGCAGAAAAAACAAAAAAAGATATTACACACAGTGATGATAATGTTTTAGGTAATATTTCAATAGGCTGTGGAGAAACAAAGAATATGGATATTCTTTGTAAAATGCTCTCAACATTTCAAAATAAATATACCAATGTAAATTTTGATATTTATACCGCTATAGCTGATGATGTTAAAGAACGGTTGGAAAACGGCGTATTGGATATGGGACTTTTAATGAAGCCGGTTGAAATAAGCCAATATAATTTTATAAACATGCCGATAAGTGAAAAATGGTATATACTTGTCAGAAAAGACTCAATTTTGGCTAATAAAAACAAAATTACACCTAAAGATTTAATTGGTGTGCCTTTGATAGTAGCAAAACGCCAGTCAGTACGTAATGAATTAGAAAATTGGTTTGGTGATGACTTTGATAAAATAAAAATTGTTTCAACATTAAATTTATCAGCCGCCAATATGTGTATTATGGTTGAAAATGGTATAGGCGTAGCGGTAACTATTGAAACTTATTATTATGGCGATAATTTATGTTTAATACCTTTAGAACCAGAAATTGTAAATGGCTGTGTTTTGGTTTGGAAAAAAGAACAAACAATGTCTAAAGCTATGTCTCGTTTTGTAACTCATGTTAAAGAATATATAAAAAATAACTAAAAATAATAATTCGTTAT
>CATJUP010000091.1 GCA_949743655.1 uncultured Eubacteriales bacterium | reverse complement strand
TACAAATATGTGTTGTTACAATTATAGAAAATAAAAAATAATCGACATTATATTGTTTATTATAACAATTATAATAACAGGGAGGTTTTAATAATGGATTTTTATGACACAGACCCCGAGTTTATGGAGCGCTTTGATAAATTTGCTTTTGATGAAGTTGTAAATGAGACAAATCAGCAATTACCAAACAAAATAAGATATATGTCTATTTTAGCGGCACTTTTGGGATGTCAGTGTGTGGATATATATAAAGAAATGCTTGTAAAAGCTCTTGATGAGTGTATTAGCCCTGTTGAGGCAAAAGAAATTGTTTATCAAGCTGTGAATTATTTAGGAATTGGAAGAGTAATACCATTTTTGAAAGTCACAAACGATATTTTTAGAGCTCGTAATATAGATATGCCTCTTAAAAACCAAGCCACAACAACATTTGATAATAGATTAGAAAAGGGTGTTGAGGTTCAATCAAAAATTTTTGGAGAGCAAATGAAATATGCGTGGAAAACAGGGCACATAAACCGTTGGCTTGCGTCAAATTGTTTTGGTGATTATTATACAAGGAATGGTCTCGATTTAAAACAGCGTGAGATTATAACATTTTGTTTTTTGGCGGCTCAAGGAGGCTGTGAAGAGCAACTTGTGGCTCATTCTAAAGGCAATATCAATTTAGGCAATGACAAAGAGTTTTTAATTAAAGTAATATCTCAATGTTTGCCGTATATTGGCTATCCGCGCAGCATAAACGCCGTTAGCTGTGTTAACAAAGCAAGTGAGTAAAAAAATAAAGGGAGAAAAAATGTATGATAAGAAAAAAATTGATTTTTAAAATACTTTTAACTTTATGTTTAATATTTGTAGCTTTAGCCACAGCATTTGCTAATGTTGATAAATTTAACGATGTTCAAAAAAATGATTGGTATTCTAATTCTATAGAATATGTAACTGATAACAATATTATGAAAGGAACTTCGGAAAATAGCTTTTCACCAGATATATATATGTCGAGAGCTATGCTTGCAACGGTTATTTATAATCAATCTGGAAAGCCCGAAATTAAAGAAAACGCTGATTTTACAGATACTGTTGAGGGTTCTTATTATAGTGACGCTGTTAATTGGGCATCTAAAAACGGTATTATTTCGGGTTATAGTGACGGAAGTTTTGGTGTAAATGACTCTGTTACACATGAACAATTTATATCTATACTTTGGAGAAATGAAGGAAGTCCTAATACTAATGCTGTAGCTGATTTTACTGACAGCAATGATATATCATCATACGCATTAAGCGCTGTGGCATGGGCAAAAGAAAATGGTATTATAAATGGAAACAGCGAAAATAAATTTGAAGCACAAAGCGGTACAACTCGTGCCGAGGCGGCTGACATATTGGCTAATTATTATAAAAACAAATTAACAAACAATATTGAAGAACAAACAGAAGATAAAAATAATAATGTTTTAGTTGTTTACTTTTCTGCTACAGGAAACACAAAAAGTATAGCAGAAAGTATACAAAATGTTTTAAACGCTGATATTTATGAGATTGTTCCTCAGCAATCTTATACATCTGAAGATTTAGACTACAATAATTCTAACAGCAGAGCTAACAAAGAGCAGAATGACTCTAATGCGCGACCGGCTATATCTGGTAGTATTGATAACATGGACAAATATAATACAGTATTTTTAGGCTATCCTATTTGGCACGGTCAGGCGCCTAAAATTATAAGCACATTTTTGGAAAGCTATAATTTTGAAGGAAAAACTATTATTCCTTTCTGTACATCTGGCAGCAGTCCTATTGGTTCAAGCGCGACAAACATTAGTTATATTGTGCCAAATGCTAACTGGCTTGAGGGAAGAAGATTTGGAATGAGTGATGTGTCAGATATAGAAGAATGGGTAAACAGCTTAAATTTAACAAAACAGCAAGCAGCAATAGACAATTTGTTGTATATAGACGTAAACGGAAGAACTATTACAGCCCAATTAGAGGAAAATTCATCAGCTATAGCGCTTAGAGATATGCTTTTAAAAGAGCCTATTACAATAGATATGAGTGATTATGCTAACATGGAAAAGGTGGGTCTCATAGGAAAAAATTTACCAACAAATGATGAACAGCTTAATACAACAGCAGGGGATATAATTTTGTATCAAGGCAATAAATTTGTAATTTATTATGACACAAACTCGTGGAATTTTACTAAACTTGGGAGAATTAACAATTTAGAACCGAGTGAACTGAGTAATATTTTAGGCAGTGGTGATGTACAAGTTAAATTATATGTAAAATAAATAAAAATATTAAAATAACTAATTAACCACCATTTATTTGGTGGTTAATTAGTTATACTTTTAATTGAATAATAATTTTTTTAAATTTTTACTCGGCATCTTGAGAATAACCGCATTTTTCATTTGAACAAAGTATTTTAACATTTTTTGTACCTTTTTCAACCATATAACTTCCGCATTTTGGACACTTTTGTTCTACAGGTTTATTCCAGCTTATAAAATCGCACTTCTCAGGGTTATTTTCACAGCCAAAATACTTTCTGCCTTTTTTTGTCTTTTTTATAAGCACCTCTCCGCCGCACATAGGACATTTAACGCCTGCATTTACAAAAAGAGGTTTTGCGTTTGAGCATTCTGGAAAATTAGGACAGGCAAGAAATTTTCCATATCTTCCGTATTTAATAACCATGTTGCTTCCGCATGTTTCACATATAACGTCTGTAACTTCGTCTTTTATTACAATTTTGCTTAATTTTTCTTGAGCGTTTTTAAGCTCTTTATCAAATATAGGGTAAAAACTTCTAATAATTTCTTTCCACTCAACTTTGCCTTCTTCTATATTATCAAGGTCCGTTTCCATAGCGGCTGTAAAATCAACATTTACAATGTTTTTAAAATAGTTTTCCATTATCTCATTTACAGCCTCTCCTAATTCTGTTGTATAAAAAAGTTTCTTTTCTTTTGTTACATAATTTCTTGCCATAATTGTGGATATTGTTGGCGCGTATGTGCTTGGACGACCAACGCCTATTTCCTCAAGTGTTTTAATAAGAGAGGCATCCGAAAATCTTGCTGGTGGCTGTGTAAAATGCTGTAATGGGTTTATACATGACGCTGTAAATTTTTCTCCCTCTTTTATAGGAGGCAAATTTGTTGACTCTTGGTTTTCATCAAATCTGTTATATATTTTTAAAAATCCGTCAAAAGAGAGTGTGGAGCCGCTTACTTTAAATATATAACCATTATTATTAAGCGTTACCGAAAGGCTGTCATATTCGGCAGGTTTCATTTGACAGGCTATTGTTCTCTCCCATATAAGTTTATACAGTTTGTATTGTTCTTTTGTAAGTGAGTCTTTAACATTTTCTGGCTCTATAGACATATGAGTAGGGCGTATAGCCTCGTGAGCGTCTTGAGCATTGTTTTTAGATTTATACACAACTTTCTCATCAGGCATGTATTTTGGACCTATATTGTTTGTTATATAGTCTTTTATGTCGTTGTAAGCCTCTTCAGATATTCTTACTGAATCTGTTCTTATATAAGAGACAAGACCTATTGTACCTTGTTCTTTTATATCAACACCTTCGTAAAGTTGCTGGGCTATCATCATTGTTTTTTGTGCCGTAAAGTTAAGATATTTGCTTGCCTCCTGTTGTAATGTACTTGTTGTAAAAGGCGGAAGGGGTCTCTTAATTCTTTTGCCTTTTTTAATTTCTTTTACAATAAAATCGTCATATTTTAGACTATCGACTATTTTTTGTGTCTCCTCGGAATTTTTTAACTCAATTTTATTTCCTTCAGTACCATAAAATTTAGCCGTGAATTTATCTTTTTTGTTTTTACCAGCAAAAAGAACGGCTTCTATTGTCCAGTATTCTTCGGGAACAAATGAGCGGATTTCATTTTCTCTTTCACATATAATTTTTAGCGCTACAGACTGCACACGTCCGCCGCTAAGACCGCGTTTAACTTTTTTCCATAAAAGGTCACTTATTAAATATCCAACTATTCTGTCAAGTATACGTCTTGCCTGCTGGGCGTTTACTAAATCTAAATCTATATTTCTTGCGTCAGCTATAGACTTTTTTACGGCGTTTTTAGTAATCTCATTAAATGTTATTCTTCTATATTTATCTTTCTCAAGCCCTAAAGCCGCCACTAAATGCCAGCTTATAGCCTCACCTTCACGGTCGGGGTCTGTAGCCAGATATACTTTGTCGGCTGTTTTAATCTCTTTTCTAAGTTTAGCCAAAAGCGGACCTTTTCCCCTTATTGTTATATATTTTGGTTCAAAGTCACTTTCTATATCAACACCAAGCTGACTTTTAGGCAAGTCTCTAACATGACCCATAGATGCCTCTATTTTGTACTTGCTGCCAAGAAATTTTTTAATTGTTTTAGCTTTTGCTGGAGACTCGACAATAACCAAATTTTTATTAGCCATGAAAACACCTCAATATTTATTTTATTACAAATCGGTTTCCCGGAAGTTTTTTAATTTTATATTTGATTTCAAGAATAATAAGCGTTGATTGTAAATCCTGTACAGACATATTTGTTTTATTTATTATATATTCAAAACTTACTGGCTCGGTATTTATAAAACTAAGTACAGTTTTTTCTTCTGTGGTTAAATTGCTGTCATGTTCGTTTTTAATATTATTTTTCAGTAAATTAATTTTGTCAAGACCAAGTTCAAAAATTATATCATCAATTTTAGTAACAACACAACAACCGTCTTTAATAAGAGTGTTTACACCGGCACTGTTAGGGCTTGTTATATTTGACGGAACAGCCATAACAGAACGTCCATAATTAGCAGCCAGATTAGCTGTTATGAGAGCGCCGCTTTTTTGCGCAGCCTCAACAACTAATATTCCGTCACAAATGCCAGCTATTATATTGTTCCTTTGAGGAAAATGATATGGTTTTGCTGGTGTGTCTGGAGGGTATTCACTTATAACACAACCACTAAGAGCTATGTTTTTCATAAGCTCTCTGTTTTCTAATGGATAACAATTTTTGTGTCCAAAGCCAAGCACTGCTATTGTGTAACCGTTAGCTTTTAGGGCAAAGCTGTTACTTATAGTGTCTATACCAGCAGCCATGCCGCTTACTACACACAAGCCTTTTTTGGCAAGCTCAAATGAAAATTCCTCGGCTATGTATTTTCCATACTCACTACAGCGGCGCGAGCCAACAATACCAACACATATCGTATCTTTATCAGGCAGTTTGCCTTTAAAATATAATCCAACAGGCGGATTGAATGTGTGTTTAAGTTTTTCAGGATACGCATTGTCAAAAACTGATACAAATTCTATATTATCTTTTTTAAACTCAGCTTTCCATTTTTCTATTTGCGTTTTTCCATTAAACATTTTGTTTATGTTTTCACTTTTAATGCCTTTTACTTCTGAAAGCTCATTGCTTTTGGCGTTAAAAATATTTGCAGGACTTTCAAACTTTTTAAGCAAGTCATAAATTTTTTTAGAGTTAGAGTCAAGCGTAATATTAAGCCACATTATATAATCGTTGTCATTCATTGCAAATCATCAGCCTTATATTATAAATTGATATGATACGTAAAACAAAAATATTTATTTCAAATTTATTTTTAGTCAGTATTAGACAAATAATTTGTAAAAAATCACAATTAGCATTATTAATTATTAATTTTTATACAAATTTTTAAACTTAAACTTTCAGCAGTATAGACCATAAATTAAAATTTGTCAATTTTAATAATTGTAAAATTATAATTAACTAAAATGCTCTTTTTGAACACAACAAAAGACAGAACAAATATGTTCTGTCGGTAATTTAGTTTATCTAATTATTATTTTTGGCATTAAGCCTGTCTATGGCTAATTTATAACCATCTGTACCATAAATAAGCGCTCTGTTTACACGGCTTATTGTGGCTGTAGACGCGCCTGTTTTTTCGGCTATTTCTATATATGTGCATTTTCGGTCAAGCATTTCTGCTACAGCCATTCTTTGGGCTATGGCGTTTATCTCGTGTATTGTGCATAAATCCTCAAAAAGTTGATAACATTCGTCAACATTATTCATTGTTAATATATATTCAAAAAGTTTATCAACAAAAACACTTTTAATTTTGCTGTTCATAATAAAATCACCTTCACAGTATCAAAATACAAAACACATACATATATTAACATTTTAATACTGTAAAGTAAAGCAGTTAAATTAAATTTATACTTTTATCTTAAATTTGTCACATAAATTGTCCCAGCAATCCTCACAAAAGTCAGCCTCTTGATTTTTTC
>CATJUP010000090.1 GCA_949743655.1 uncultured Eubacteriales bacterium | reverse complement strand
GGCGTGTGTAAAACCCAAAAAATATTCTTCGCATTTTTTAACAAAATTCTCGGCAGCTTTTATGTTTGAGTATAAATAAACATGAGGAAAACCAGCGTACATATTTTTGTTGGCATAAACGCAATTCCATTCTTTACCGCTTATTGGCTTTTTTGCCGTAAAACAGTCCCCTTCGTTGTCTGTTTTATAATAATGAAACTCATGCCCTCTAATTGCCTCGTTTCCAAAAACACTCTCACACTTTGGTATTAAATTTACATATCCAAAATGGTTTAATTTTCCACTATATTCACAATTATGAGCAAAAACACCACACATATCAAAAACTTTGTTCTCTTTTATTATGCTTTTATTTATGTACATAAATCCACCGCATTCTGCTATAAGTGGTATTCCGCTCAATATAGCCCTCTTAATACTGTTTTTTGACACATTGTTTAACGAAAGTTCCTCAGCAAATAATTCTGGATACCCACCGCCTATTATAAGCCCCGCCACGTTTTTAGGTACAGGCTCATTTTTAAGCGGTGAAAAAAACTCAATGCTTGCCCCAAGTTTTTTTAATAATTCAAAATTATCCTCATAATAAAAATTAAATGCTTCATCATAAGCAACCGCTATTTTTACATTCTTTGCCACTTTGTTAAAAACCTTTTTTTCATATATTTTAGGCGCTGTTTTGGCTAATTCTATTAAAAAATCAATTTCAACACATTCCTCAATTATTTTTGATATACATAATATTTTATTCTGTATATCCTCTTTGTTTTTGTATATTGATAGCCCTAAATAACGGCTGTTAAATTCAGCATATTCTGTAATAGGCAAGTATCCGGCAACTTTAATATTTGTTTCAGACTCTATAATTTTTTTAAGCATACAATAGGCGTTTTTTGATACTTTATTTAATATAACGGCTTTTATTCCACTGTCTTTTCTAAATTTAACAATACCATTTATAATTGCCGCCACACTAAGCGCACCGCCTTTTGCATCAACAACAAGCACAGCTGGCGTTTTAGTTGTTTTTGATATATCATAAGCGCTCGCTGTGTCTGTAGTTCCTCCAAGCCCGTCATAATACCCCATAGCACCTTCTAAAACCGCTATATCATATCCCTTTAAATTCTCGCCCAAAATATATCTTGCCATAACATTACCTGACATAAACGTATCAATATTTCGGCTTTTAACACCAAGTACTGCACTGTGAAAAATAGGGTCTATATAATCCGGTCCGCACTTAAAAGCCATAGTTTTTAAACCCCTGTTTTTAAGCGCTTTTATAATGGCGCATGTAATTATTGTTTTTCCACAACCACTTTTTGGCGCTGTTATAATAAACCTCATTTACTTTCCCCATTTCCAGTAAAAGAAATAATAAATATTGGATTAAGTGCTGTCATTATACTCAAGCCGTTTACGTCTTTAGCTCGGCTAATGCTTACGTTTATAATATCAATATCCACACAATTTTTTTCTTTAGCTGCTTTTTTAGCCTCAATAGCATTTTCAATAGTTATGGCATTTACAACAAATCTTGTATATGGGTTTTTTTTGCTCACTTTTTGTATTATCTCTTTCATTTTTCCCGAACTTCCGCCTATAAAACAATGTGTTGGAGGCGGCAATCTATCAATAACTTCCGTAGCCTCACCCTCAATTACTTTTATGTTTTCAGCTCCAAATTTATATATGTTTTTATTCAAACACTCTACAGCCTCACTGTTTTTATCAACGGCATAAACACAGCCTTTATAAGCCGCCATAGCGCACTCTATACTTACAGAACCTGTACCAGCGCCTATATCGTACACAACAGAGTCGTATTTTAATAAAAGTTTACACATAGATAACGCTCGTACCTCACTTTTAGTCATAGGCACATTTCCACGCTCAAAATTATAATCGCTAATGCCAAAAACATAACCCCTATTATTGTTGTTTTCTATATAAATAACACAAAGAGAACCCGTTTTTATATCAGTTAAATATTTAGCTTTATTAAATATTATTTTTTCGTTACTATAGGAAAGGTTTTCACCTATATAAACATCACACTCGCCCAAGCCAGCTTTTGTAATACTATCACATACATACGCCGCCTGACACTCACCGCCAAGAAGTATAAATACTTTTTTATTTTTTTTAATAGCCTCAACAAAATTAAAACTCTTTCCATGAATACTAAAAAACGCGACATCATCATATGATTTTTGTATTTTATTAAAAAAATAAACATATGACGAAATCCCGCTTATTACATTAAGCGAATAATATTTTAAATTATCAATCAATTTTTTGGCGCCGCTGTAAAATCCCGTATCGCCCGAAAACACAACCGATATTTCACTGCAATCGCTTTTATCTATTATATCTTTAATTAAATGTGTATCTATGGCAACAAAACTTTTTTTGTCACATAAATTAAAACACTCTAAAGCCCTTTTAGAACCTATAACAATTTGACTTTTATCAATAGCGTTAATTGCGTTAAGCGTCAAATTTCCTTTGTCACCAACACCAACACTTACAATATTTATATGTTTTTTTATTACTTCGTTGTCGCCTAATAATTTTTTAAATTGAGAAAAACTAATACTGCATTCGTCACTTTTAGGCGCTTTTATAACAACTGTGTTTATTCCTGTTTTTTCAGCCGCCGCTATTTTTTGGTCAAACCCACCTAACTTTCCAGTTTGTTTTGTAACAATAAATTTTGAGTTTGTATCCTTTATACAGCATATATTAAACTCTTCGCTAAAAGGACCTTGTGCGCAAATTATATGAGAAATATCAAAACCAAGTGAAAGGCATTTTTCTATAGCCTCAACAGACGGAAGAACCCTTAAATAAACTCTATTCTTAAAATCATTAATTAAAGTAAACTCCTCAATATTTTTACTTCCAGTTGTAACAAATATATTTCCGTCAACACTGTTTAAATAATCCACAGCGCTTTTAAAACTATCTACATGTATACAATTTTCATTTAATTCCAAATTTCTCAAAAGCCGTATGTATTTTTTATTTGTATTAGCACAAGCGGCTTTTATATTTTGGCTTATATTTTCAGCAAATGGGTGAGTGGCATCAACAACAGCGTCAAAATCATTTTCTATTATAATTTTCTCTATATCACTTTCCTCAAGCCTTCCTGCTATTACTGATACAAACTCGTTTTCTTCTATACGGCTTTTACCATATTCAGTAGCTGTTGACACAAGAGTTTTAATATTATTCTTCGCCAAACAATCAGCTGCCATTTTTCCCTCTGTAGTACCAGCAAAAAGTAAAACGTTCCTCATAAAATAAACTCCTTTAAACAATATATCCTCTTGGTGTAACCATAAAACCATTTTTTAAATACGTTTTACTGTTCCCCACAAAAATTGTTGTAAACATATCGGCGCTGTAATTTTTAAGCTCACTTAAAGTAATAATAGTTTTAAACTCGTTACATCTGCCTATATTCTTTACTATTCCGCATACTGTATCTTCTTTTTTATATTTTAGCATTATATCGCAGGCTTTTTTTAAATAATCGCTTCTGTTTTTGCTTGAGGGATTATATATACATATAATAAAATCAGCCTGTGAGGCAAGTTTTATGCGGTTTTGTATTACACTGTAAGGCGTAAGCAAATCACTAAGGCTTATAACAGCAAAATCATGTCCCAAAGGCGCACCCAAAACAGCACCTCCACTTAGCGCCGCTGTTACACCTGGTATAATATTTATATCAACATTATCAAAATTATCACTTAACTCAATAATAAGCCCTGCCATAGCATAAACACCAGCATCGCCACTACATATAACGGCTGTATTTTGATTTTGGGCAAAATTGAGAGCTGTCATACATCTTTCTTTTTCCTGTCTCATACCAGATGATATAAACTTTTTGTCACTAAAATAAGGCTTTATAATTTCGCAATAAACTGTATATCCAACAATAACATCACAATTATTAATTGTATTAATAGCCTTTAAAGTCATTTGTTCATAATCGCCTGGTCCTATACCAACAACAAAAAGTTTAGCCAAAATTAACACTCCATTCCTCACAAGCCGCCGCTAATGTTACAGTTCCTATTTTTCTTTTTTTTATTATAAGCTGTCCATTATTAGATGATAATACAGCCGCTCTTTCACAAACATTATCAGTGCCTGTAACTTCTTTAACAAAATTAGATGCCGTAAAATCCCCTTTTGCGTTGTTAAGTCTATCTGCCGTAAAATAAACCAATAACCAACCCATTTTTTTGCAGTAATCTATAATTCCGCGCTCATACTGTTTAATATCAATAGTTGATACCCTACTTATAGCCTCATAAAATATTCCCTCAGTTTTTAAAAACTCTTCAACCGCGTACTCAACCTCATCAACAGACACTCCTTTGCGGCAGCCAATTCCCAAATGCACTTTTTGAGGAACAAGATTTAAAACATTGTTGTATAAATTACTGTTTTTAAATATAGATATTGAAAATCCGAGCTGTCCCCTTGACGCTTTTATAAGTCCATTTGGCAATTTATCAGGAAGAGGCTTATCACAACACACGAATATTTTTTTGTTTGATAGTATAGCCGCTGATATTTTTTTTAGCATTTCTTTTTGAATTATTTTAAGTTTGTTTTTTTTTGCAAAAACGTCCACAGCAAATTTATTGTTAATGTCAGTGGCAGTTGTTATAATAGGTTTGGCATTTATAATAGACGATATTAAAACCGCAAAATCATTTGCCCCGCCAAAATGTCCGCTTAATATAGGTACAACAAAATTTCCATTTTCATCAATCACAACCACCGCAGGGTCTACAAATTTATTTTTAACATATGGCGCTATACTTCTAACAGCTATACCAATAGCGCTTATAAAAAGTATAATATCATATTTTTCAAATATTTTTCCTGTCCATTGTATATAATTTTCCTCTATAGCACAAATACCATATTTTTCGGCACATACTTTAGGCGCAGCACAAACACAGCTATAATCAAGCTCTATAAGGCTTTTTTGTATTTTTTTGCTCAAAACACTTCCTTTATCCATTACGCTGATTATAACTACATTACCCCTCATTATATTTATTATCTTCCTTTCTAAAGAGCGTATCAAAACACGGGTCGTAAAGCCTACTTCTCTCATAATTAGAATTTATAACATTGCCTATAATAATAAGAGCGGTATTTTTTATATTGTTTTCAAAAGCTGTTTTTTCTAATGTTCCAACAGAACATATGAGCTTTTTTTCATCTTTCCAGCTTGCTTTATATACTATAGCCGCCGGGGTAGACATAGAAACACCAGCCGAATAAAGTTTTTTTACAAGTTCATTTATAATTCCAGCGCTCAAAAAAACAACCATTGTGGCATTATGTTTAGCCAAAAGCGATATATCCTCTTTTTTAGGTACTTTTGTCCTTCCCTCAACTCTTGTTATTATTACAGTTTGAGATACATTTGGTAGAGTGTACTCAATGTTTAAAGCCGCCGCGGCGGCGCAAAAAGAGCTTACACCAGGGCAAACATTGTAATTAATATTATTTTTATCAAGTATATCCATTTGCTCTTTTATAGCACCGTATAAAGACGGGTCACCAGTGTGCAGCCTAACAACTTTCAATCCATTATTCTCAGCGCTTATAATAACCTCCATAATTTCCTCAAGACTCATGTAAGCGCTGTTATAAACAGTACAACTATCTTTTCGGCAATCAAGAATTTTTTCGTTTACAAGTGAGCCAGTGTAAACTATAACATCAGCATCACACAAAAGTTTATGTCCTCTAATAGTAATTAAGTCTTCTGCGCCTGGTCCTGCGCCAACAAAATTAACCATTTTACTCACTCTTCCTTTACAATAACAGTTGTAAAATACCCTAAATTTCCTTCAATATCATTTATATCCTTAAATATCTTTTCTTCATAAAGCCCACAGTTATAAACGGCGTAAGAACTAAGTTTTTTATTTAAAAGCGTTTTTTTAATATCCTCTATTTTTTTACCACTTTTCATAAAAATTTTTGTGCCATCCATATCAATATACTTTTCAATATCACTGTATATAGCCGGTATTATATGTATAGGCTTGTCACTGTTTGTAAGGCTTATTCCCAAAGCGGAACTAACAGCACAAAAACTTGGTACTCCCGCCACCATTTCTGTTTTGTATCCTTTTGATTTTATAATACTGTCTATATATCCATAAGTGGAATAAATTGATATATCGCCAATACTTATAAATACCACATTTTTATATTCAGCTAAATATTTTTCAATAGTATTTGCATTGTTTTTATATTGTTCCTTAAGTAATTTTTTATCGCTTATCATTCCAAAATCAATATAAATTATTTCTTTTTGCGATACATCTATAACTTTTGAAACAATATCAAGAGCGGTATTATTTTTATTTTTTGTTCTGGGAACAGCTAAAATATTGTTTTCACTTATAATTCTTAAAGCCTTTAAAGTAATAAGCTCACTGTCCCCTGGACCAATACCAACTCCATAAAGTATACCGCCCATATTTAACCTCCGTTATTTTTTATTTTATAATCCACATTTAAACTTTTACCTAAAATACCATATTTGTTTGTAAAAACTATAACACCAATATTTTTATTAAAACTATTACCTACTCTTTTTTCAATATAAAACTGTATTCTTTCAATTATAGAATTTATAACATCTCTCAAAAGTTCTTTATCATATTCAATAACACTTATAGCGGCGTCAATGGTGACACATTCCATTATATTTTTTATTAATTTGTTGTCGGCGCCGCACATGGCTGCATGAACACCAAATATTTCCATACGGCAGTCACCATAATCAGAATGGGTATTAAACATATTTCCCGCTAATTTTATGAGCTTTCCCAAATGTCCCACAACAAGTATATTGTCAAAATTCTTTTTTACAGCCTCGTCAATAGCCTCTCCTATAAAATTAGAGCATTTTACATAAGGAATATTAATTTCGTTTTCAATTAAAAAACTCTCTCCATAATTTCCTAAAGTTATGGCTATACTTTTTGATTTAGAGCTTTTTATAACATTTATCTCAAGTTTTATAGTCTCAACAATAGCCCTAACACTTCTTGGCTCTACAATTCCGCTTGTTCCTATAATTGATATTCCGCCTTCAATACCTATATTTGGATTAAATGTTTTGGCGGCTACACGCTCTCCTTCTGGTACAGACACAGTTATTTTTATACCACTCATATAATTGTAATGTCTGCATATTTCCAAAACATTTTCTCTAATCATTTTAAGCGGCACAGAATTTATTGCGGCGTTTCCAACAGGCTGGTCAAGACCGCTTTTTGTTATTCTTCCAACACCTTTACCACCATTTATAACAATTCCACTTTTTATTTTTTCGGCTTTTACAACTATCTCAAGCCCATTTGTGGCGTCTATGTCATCTCCACCGTCTTTTATTACCGAGCATATAGCAAAATTTTCACTCACAGCTCCGTTAATAATTTCTGCATCAACCTCAATATTTTTTGGTGTTAATACAGAACACGTTAATGGAACTTGTCCTTCCAAAAGCGCCTTTACCGCTGCTTTTGAAGCTATAGCGGCACATGTGCCCGTTGTAAAACCACAGCGAAGTTTTTTTCCATTAACATATACATATCTTTCAAACGCCATGTTTTTACCTCTTTTTATAATATAAATACCCTTGCCATATTAAAAAATACTATTAAAGATATTGAGTCTACAACAGTAGTTATAAGTGGACCAGCCATTATGGCAGGGTCAAAACGCAGTTTTTTAGCGAGCATAGGCAGCATACATCCTATTGTTTTAGATATTACCACAGTAATAGCTAAACTTACACTCACTATAATATTTACCGCAATAGGTGTTTCACCCAATAGCATTATACGAAAAAAGTTAATAACGCCTAACACTGCACCACAAATTATACCAACTCTTATTTCTTTCCATATTACACTTACAACATCATCAAGCTCAATATCACCTACAGCCATACCGCGTATAATAAGTGTAGAGGCTTGAGAACCGGCATTTCCTCCAGTATCCATAAGTATAGGTATAAATGCCGCTAAAAGCACAGATGACGACAATACCTCATTATATCCGCTTATAATAGCGCTTGATAATGTTCCCGAAATCATAAGAACCAAAAGCCACACAATTCTGTTTTTGGCTAAATGAAAAACACCTGTTTTTAAATACTCATCCTCAGATGGAAGAAGAGCAGACATTTTTTCAATATCCTCTGTGTTTTCTTCCTCTATTACGTCCACAATATCATCCACAGTTATAATTCCAACAAGCCTTTGCTCATTATCAACTACTGGCAATGCTATAAGATTATATTTTTTAAATATTTTAGCTATATCCTCTTGGTCGTCAAGTGTTCTAACAAATATAACATCGTCTTCCATTATGTCACTTACAAGAGTCTCATCTTTCGATAAAAGCAGTGTTCTAAGCGAAACCATGCCTATAAGTTTTCGTCTGCTGTCAACAACATAACATGAGTATATAGTCTCTTTATCTACACCAGTTTTACGTATAAGCTCCATAGCTTTTCCAACAGTAAAATCCCAGCGCAGTTCCATAAACTCTATAGTCATTATACTTCCAGCGCTGTCGTCTGGATAATTAAGAAATACGTTTATTAATTTTCTTCTATCCTCGCTTACGTTTTTTAATATTTTTGTTATAACGTTAGCCGGCAATTCACCCAAAACGTCAACAGCATCATCTACACTTAATTCGTTAATAATAGTGTGTACCTCATTATCCGTTACTGAGTTTAATATGTCCTCTTGCATATCGCTATCCATATAAGAAAACACATCAGCGGCATTGTCTTTTGTTAAAAGTCTAAATACAAGCAGTCTTTTCTCTTCTGGCACCTCTTCAAAAAACTCAGCCATGTTAGCGGCGTTTTCTTCATTTATTTCTTCTTTAAGTTTGGCGTATTTGCACTCATCAAGCAATTTGAGCCATTCTCTAAAATCACTATTGTTTTCATTCATTATAATTCCTCCGTTTTTAGCAATAAAAAAACACAGCCTTAAACACTGTGGCGCTAAAACAGACAAATTAATTTAAAGTGGGTTTTAGCGTCACATTAAAAAAAACAAAACTACGCAAAGGAACAGGACTTTCACTGTTATCCATAAAACCCACCTCCTTACACAAAAAAATTATTCATTCTTACAAGTATAATATTTTATTTAAAACACGTCAACAATTAATTATAAAATAAACTTGCCCATAATGTGTTTGACTGATAAAATATATTTAAAAATTGTTAAGGAGAAAATTAAAATGAAATATAAACCGCATATTTTGCAATCCACAGTATCAATAATACGAACAATAATTTTAATGCTTATTTTTTACGTTTTAGCTATAATAATATCTTCAGCAAAAATATATACAGCCATATTTTATATAAAAATATTCGCGCCAATAACAATAATAATAAGTTTTTACATGTTCTTTTTAGCTAAAGATGCCGAAATTTATATTGACCAAAAATATATAACATTAAATATAGGTTTTGGCAAAGTTAAAACAATATCAATACAGACAGAAATTATTAAAAACTGCTATATAAAACAAAATATTATAGAAAAGCTATTAAATTTATATTCTCTAAAATTAGATACAGACTCTCAAAACGCTGAATTACAAAAAAACATATCTACAATAAACCAATACATGATTTTTTCAAAAGAAACAGCCAATAAAATTATGGCTGAAATAAAAAATAATATTTAAGGGAGAGAACACATATTATGAGTTTAAAAAACACACTAAACGAGTTTAAAAATTTCGCTGTAAAAGGTAACGTAATAGACATGGCTGTCGGTGTTATAATAGGCGGTACATTTACAGGAATAGTAAATTCGCTTGTAAACGACATAATAAACCCAATTATAGGCATACTTACAGGCGGATTAGATTTTTCAAGTTTGTATATACCCCTTGACGGAAATAATTACGAAAGTCTTGATGCTGCTTTATCAACTAATGCTGCTGTTTTAAAATACGGCTCTTTTATATCAGCTATAATAAACTTTGTTATAGTATCTTTTGTAATATTTATAATAGTAAAACAAATATCAAAATTAAAAAAGCCAGCTACAGTATCAAAACCAACTACAAAAGTTTGCCCTTATTGTAAAACCGAAATACACATAGAAGCTACAAAATGTCCTCATTGTATATCCCAATTAGACAATTAAACACTGCTGTTTTATAATTCATTTAAGCAATTTTAAATACTAAAGCGCCAGACAATTTTATTGTCCGGCGCTTTATGCCACTGTAAATTTAATTTTTAAATCTAATAAATAATCAGTTTAATTATTTATCAATAAATCTTACAAGAATACTTGCTACCTCTGCTCTTGTAGCTGTACCCTGTGGGTCAAAGCTGCCGTCTGTTCTTCCGCTTATTATACCAGCGTTTACACAGTAAGCAACTGCTTCGTTAGCCCATGAAGATATTGAAGCATTGTCAGTAAAGTTCAATGTAGTTGTTGATGTTTCAATACCAGCGTATTTAGCATAGTTGTAAATAAGAACTGCCATTTGCTCTCTTGTAATTTCGCTGTCTGGAGCAAACATACCATTGCCTACACCAGCTATGATACCTTTTTCTGCACCCCAAGCTACAGCGTTATTGTAATAAGCGTTAGCTGCTACATCACTAAAGTTTGCACTTCCAGTAAATGTTTCGCCACTCATACGATAGAGAACAGCAGCAATCATACCTCTTGTCATTTTAGCATCTGGGCTAAATGTTGTTGTTGATGTACCACTGAAAAGACCAAGTTCTACAGCTCTTGAAATATAGCTTGCAGCCCAATGTCCGCTTACATCAACAAATTGAGGAGTTGTGGAAGGTGTTTCTGTAGAAGGTTGTTCTGGGTTTGTTGAAGGTGTTTCTTCACCAGCAACTTTAAGAATTACCTCAATTTTATCTTTCTTTGTAACATCCTCAACTTTAGTAACAACACCAAGTGATTTTCCGTTTAATATAACATCAGCTATTTCATAACCAACAGGAGCTTTAATTGTAGCTGTTTTGTCAGTAGCTGAGTAAGTAACGCATCTTGTGCTCATGTTTTTGCCATCAGCGTCTTTTACAGATACTACAGGTGTAGAACCAACGGATGAACCGCCGCCACCGCCACCGCCTGATGATGTTGATGTATCATCACTTGAAGCTTTCTTTTTGTAGTTAGCCACAAGTACAGCGCCGTCAGCTACTACATTAATTGTTTTATCTTCGATAAAAGCGTTAGTTTCGTTTTTATCTACAGTAATGTCTTTTATAACCTTTTTGCTTACTTTAAAGTCAGCATCTTTCTTTACAGCGTTTAAGAGTTCTGTGTAGTTTCCTTCAACAGCGTTTAATGTAAACTCTTTAGAAACATTTTTATCCTCAGCACTCTTAACTACAACTGTATAACTTTCTTGAGGAGCTGTAAGCTCTACTTCAGAGAATTTGCCAAGAGCGATTTCTACAAATTTTTCATCGCCTAAAACAGCTTTTTTAATTTCTCTTGTATCATCACTGTGTGTAATATTAGCCCATAAATAGCCTAATTTATTAGCTACAGCGTTGTCCTTCATAACTGTTGGTATAGGAAGGAAGAATACAATATCTTTCTTTATAGCAGTATTGTTAATTTGTGTTCCATTAGCCATAGGTTTTACATCAAATGTAATGCTTACATTGCCTGCTTCATTTGATGCAGCTGTTTTAATTGATATATCTAATGTAACAGTTACTTTCTCGCCTTCATAAGCACTCATGTCAATAGCATCAGCCATACTCTTGTTTACTTCAATGTTTTTATCAACATCATTAAGTACACTGTTTGCATCGTTTACTATTTCGTTTACAGCATCTTGAGCTGCTTGGTCCGAAATAGTAGGAGCAGTAATTATAGCTGACCATTGAGCATAAATTATATTGCTTTCTTTTGATACAGCTATTGTTTTTTCAGCGTCAGCCGCTGTTACTAAGTTAGCTTTGTCAGTAACTAATACTTCGTTTGACCAACCGATAAAGCTATATTCCTCAACTGTAGGCTCTACATCCAATCCTAACGCTTCCATAATTTGAGCGTATGTAAGTTTGTCTCCAGTAGTAGCCTTGTTTTCAAGAGTAATTTGTTTATTTCCTAATCCATGTCCAAAAACAACATCTACTATTAAAGTTGTAGCCCCTACTTCTTCCCAAACGGCATAAAGTGTTAATGTTGTAGCCTCAGTAACTTCTACAGTTTGACCATCAGCATAAACAACCTCTCCATCTGCGCTTGTTGCCCAGCCTTTAAATAAGCTGTTTTCTTTTTCAAACGTGTTAGCGTTAAGTGTAAATGTAGCGCTTGTTGCATTAGCTTCTATTTTTAAGCCTGTCTCAACTTGGTCTGCCATTGTACCTGTACCGCCGTTAGCGTTGAATTTTACTGTAACGTCAAATGTAGGTTCCTCTACAGTTTCAGCTTCCCATACAGCATAGATAGTAGTATCTGCTGTAAATTTTGTTGTAGCTGTCACATCTGCTGCTGTAGCGCTTGCTGTTTTAGCCCAACCTACAAATTTATAACCTTCTCTTGTAGGTGTTGGAAGTGTAACCACTCCATTTTTTGTTGTAGCGCTTTCAGGTGTTACTGTACCACCATTAGCGTTGAATGTAATTGTGTATTCTGTAGCCGTTTCTTCTGTATAATCAGCAGTAAATGTAATTACTACATTATTGCCTTTAGCCACTATAGCTGTTATATCTCCGGCTTCAAAAACATTTTCACCATTTTTCCAGCCGTTAGCTGTAAAACCAGTTTTTTCTGGTACAGCAGGAAGAGTGAACGTGAATGACGTACTTGTCGTACTTTCTTCAGTTGGCTGTTCTATTGTACCTGTTAAATCGTCAACTGCTGTATCAGCAGCAAATTTTATTGT
>CATJUP010000089.1 GCA_949743655.1 uncultured Eubacteriales bacterium | reverse complement strand
TTAGGCTCTGCCATATTCTCTACTTTTAAATCAACGTTTTTTGTCGCTCCAGCGCCTACTGACACAAAATATTTTTCCTCATAAGTATTTTCTGTTCCATTTTCATCTTTATATGTTACTTTAACAGTTATAGGATAAGTTCCATTTGCTATATCATTGTTAGCGACTAATTTAAATGTAAGTTTTTCGGTTGTTCCAGCAGATATTGTAGGAAAACTTTTTTGATTTGTGCCACTTGCGCCTATTGTTGCCGAGTCAAGACCATCTATTGACACAACAGCATTATACATATTTAAAGGACCTCTATTTATTAAGTCAAACACAAAATCAAAACTTTCCCCGCCCTTTATGTTATCTGATGAAAGCTCAAAATTATCAAACTCAAATATGGGTTTTGATAGTGTATTTTTTATTCTAAAATATATTGTGGCTGTGTTATCAAAAGTAACGCCATCACGGTTTAAGTATGTAAATTTGATATTTACAGCATATGTTTTTGTAGGCGCTGTTCTGTCGGTAGTTACTTTAAGATTTAAAGTTCTTTCGGCGTTAGCGGCTATAGAGCCAATACTGTTTGATGCTGCGTCTATTGAAATACTCATAGGGTTATTTTCGGCATCAACAACAGAAGGTATAGCCACTATTGACTGTGCTATATTAGAGCTTGTGTTTCTAAGTCTTAAAGAAATTTTGTTTTCAGTACCTGGCTCTATCTCATATGTGTTGCCGCTTATTATTGATATAACAGGTGTTCCAGCCGGTTTGTTCTCCTCATCGTCATCAGCCCAAACGCACTGTGCTGACAAAAACATCATTACAAACGCCATTAATAAAGCGCATATTTTTTTTGAGTATTTCATTTTTATTCCTCCCCAACAATTATTTCTCTACTGCTTTTTATGTTATTTTCGTTGTGTTCTATTTTTTCTATTTTTCCATCCAAAATATGTACTATAGTCTGTGCGTAAGCTGATATTTCTGTATCATGCGTTACTATAACAAGCGTTTGTTTATTTTTTTCAGCTATACTCATCATCAAATCCATCATTTGATATGTTGTTTTAGTATCAAGGTTTCCTGTTGGCTCGTCAGCAAAAACAATTTCGGGATTATTTACAAAAGCTCTTGCTATTGACACTCTTTGCTGCTGTCCACCTGAAAGCTGCGAAGGTTTATGATGTGCCCTTTCTGCAAGTCCTACCGCTTTTAACATATCCATAGCTTTTTTATTTCTCTCTTTAACAGAAACACGTTTAAATATAAGCGGCAATGTAACGTTTTCGAGCGCTGTAAGATTGCTCAAAAGATTATAAGACTGAAATACAAAACCTATATATTTTTGTCTAAATTTTGCAAGCTGTGTCTCATTCATACGCTCAATATGATGACCATGTATTATAATCTCGCCTTTTGTTGGTTTTTCAAGACCGGATATTAAATTAAGCAGTGTTGATTTGCCTGAGCCAGATTTGCCCAAAAGACAAGTTACAGTACCTCTTTCTAAATTGAGTGAAATGTTGTTTATAGCCGCTATTTTTTCATCTCCCATGCGATATATTTTTTTAAGTTTTCTGAGCTTTATAATGTCCTCAGACAAAGTTTTACACCTCCGGTCAAATAATTATATTAATTATAATAATACCACATTAAACTACATATATCTATTAATCTTTTATTAATTATTATTAACTTTTAGCCATTTTTTTAAGTATTTGTTACCAATTTTTTACAATAAAAAAACAGCCGTTTTAGAAGCTGTTTAATTTATTATAATAAGCTCAATATATTTTTAGAACTATAAAAGACCGCACATAAGTACGGTCTAAAATCATTTTTAGAAATCTATTTCTTTGTCATAGTAGCAAGCGGTAAGAAGTTTTTCCATTTCCTCCTGTGTAGGAACACGAGGGTTAGAACCAGTGCAAGCGTCTCCTATAGCCAATGCCGCTACATCTTTAAGTTTTGAGTTAAATTCCGTCTCATCAATAATTCCGCCTTCATAATCTTTTATACAGGAAGGAATTTCAAGCTCTTTGTTCATAGATTTTAGCTCGTTAATAAGAGCATCTACAAGCTCACCTGTAGAATTTCCTTTAAGACCCATAAACTCGGCTATTTCGGCATAGCGTTTAGCAGCCTCTTCATTTTTGCTGTTGTATTTAATTACTTTAGGAAGATACATAGCGTTAGCACATCCGTGAACAATATGTCCTCCACTGTAAGCCGCGCCTGTTTTATGTGCCATTGAGTGAACTATTCCCAAAAGAGCATTTGAAAAAGCCATTCCAGCAAGACACTGAGCGTTGTGCATATGCTCCCTAGCGGCTTTATCACCATCGAAAGATTTTTTGATTTCGTTATGGATTATTTTAATAGCATGAAGTGCCAATGGGTCTGTAAAATCACTGTGAAGTGTTGACACATAAGCCTCAACAGCGTGTGTCATAGCATCCATGCCTGTATGCGCTGTAAGTTTTTTAGGCATTGTTTCTGCCAAATCAGGGTCTACAATAGCAACATCAGGTGTTATATTAAAGTCAGCAAGAGGATATTTAATACCCTTAGCATAATCTGTTATTACAGAAAAAGCTGTTACTTCTGTAGCCGTTCCAGAAGTTGATGGTATAGCGCAGAATTTAGCTTTTGTACGAAGTTCAGGGAAATTAAAAGGTGTAATGAGGTCCTCAAATGTTGTGTTAGGATACTCATAAAAAGCCCACATAGCTTTAGCTGCGTCTATAGGTGAGCCTCCGCCCATTGATATAATCCAATCAGGCTCAAACTCTCTCATAGCTTGCGCGCCTTTCATAACTGTCTCAACAGAAGGGTCAGGCTCAACACCTTCAAACAATTTTACTTCCATTCCTGCCTCTTTAAGATAATCAACAGCTTTATCTAAAAAACCAAATCTTTTCATAGAGCCGCCGCCAACAACTATAATAGCCTTTTTGCCTTTGAGTGTTTTTAATACATCAAGAGATTTACTGCCATAGTAAATATCTCTTGGTAAAGTAAATCTTGCCATTTTAAATTCCTCCTTAACACAATAAAAAATAGTTACCAATTATTTACATTAATTATATTATAT
>CATJUP010000088.1 GCA_949743655.1 uncultured Eubacteriales bacterium | reverse complement strand
TATTTCCTCAACACTTACCTCAAGAGGATTTTTATCCAATATAACAAAATCGGCTAATTTATTTTTAGCTATACTTCCTTTTGTTTTTTCTTCAAAATACTGATAAGCCGCGTTTATAGTAATTGACTTTAAAGCGTTTATAACTGGTATTTTTTGGTTTTGACCCAATATCCTTCCCGAACTTGTTTTACGTGATACTGCACAATACACACTCTCAAGCATGTTAGGCTTGCATACAGGCGAGTCTTGATGAAGTGTAAAATTAACACTGTGTAACGCTGAGTTAAGAGGGTTCATTTGTGAGGCGCGATTTATACCTAAATTTTCAACATGAATATCACCATAATAAAACAAATTAGATATAAAAAACGATACCATTATATTATTATTTTTAGCCTCGTTAAGGTCAGCCGGGTTTATAAACTGACCATGTATTATAACAGGACGCAATTTATATACATTTTTGTTTTTATATGATACAGCGCCCACGGCTTTTATAAACATATCACATGCGGCGTCTCCGTTTGAATGGCATATAACCTGCATTTCATTCTCAAGCGCTGTGTTTATAACGCTTTCAATTTGTTGTTGTGTTAAAAAGCATATACCTCTATTGTTGTTTCCGGTATAAGCTCTACTCATATATGCCGTTTTAAGCTGCGGTGAGCCGTCAATAAATATTTTTATGCCACCTATTTTAAAATTATTTTTATATGTTTTAATATGTTCCGAAAACTCACTTTTAATTTTTTCATTATCTTTTAAGTCATAAAATCCTACAACATCAGCTTTTAATATTCCCGATTTAATCAAATTTTTATAAACAGGTATTGTCTCTTTTAATATTAATCCATCTTGAATAGTAGTTATACCATATGAGAAATACATGTCCTGGGCATTTTTAAAAGCCTCCAAAAGCTCATCGGCACTTGGCATAGGTATACTATTAATTGCTAAGTCCATATATGCACTTTCATAAACATAACCTGTTAAATTTCCGTCTTTTATCTCAATGCCTTTTTCAACAGGTATGTTGCTAATATTAAGCATTTTTATAGCTAATGAGTTAAAAATGCCGCCATGTCCGCTTTTATGCTGTATAACAACTGGATTATTAGGCGATACTTCATCTAATATATTTTTATTTGGCTGAGTTTTTTCACTAAGTTTGGACGGTTCATAATCTCTAAAAATCAACCACTCACCTTCTTTTTTATTTTGTGAGTGTTGTTTAATTATATTTTGTATATCATTAAAATTTTTACAATCTTCAAGAGAAGGATAAAGCGAAGCTATAGCGCATGAGGCAAAATGGCTGTGAGAGTCTATAAAAGCCGGCATCATAGCACAGCCTTTAAGGTCTATTCTTTCAGCGTTGGGATGTGACACACAAAGTTTTTCATACATTCCACACGATGATATTATACCGTCCTCCACAAGTACGGCAGTAGTATAAATGTCTTTTTCCATTGTAAGTATTTTGCCGTTATAATACAATTTTTCCATAAATTTGTGTTCCTTTCTTTGTTATTAAGGTTTTATTTAGTTTTTGTCTTTTAATTAAATTTATCCGCTATATATTCAAATATATAAAATAGTATATCAATACAAATTTTTTAATGTATTGAAACCAATATTTAACTGTGATAAAATTAAATAAAAAATTAGGGGATGAGTCACATATGTCAATACTTGTACTTGGAGGCGCTGGATATATAGGTTCTCACACAGTATATGAACTTATAGACAACGGATATAATGTTGTTGTAGCCGACAATATGTCAACTGGTCATAAAGAGGCTGTGCATAGTAGTGCTAAATTATACATTGGTGATATAAGAAAAGAAGAATTTATTGAAAATATTTTTGAAAACGAAAGTATTGACGCTGTTATACATTTTGCAGCTTTTTCCGTTGTTTCAGAAAGTATGGAAGAACCATTAAAATATTACAATAACAATGTTTATGGTACAATGGTATTACTTCAAAGTATGGAAAAACACAATGTTAAAAATATTGTATTCTCTTCTACCGCCGCAGCATATGGAGAACCTCAAAAAGTGCCTATATCCGAAAACGACAAAACAGAACCAACAAACACATATGGTCAAACTAAATTATCAATAGAAAAAATGATGAAATGGCAGTCATTAGCCAAAGGGCTTAAATTTGTGGCTTTAAGATATTTTAACGCTTGTGGCGCCCATATTTCGGCAAACATAGGTGAGGACCACTCACCAGAAACACACCTAATACCTATTATACTACAAGTACCAAACAAAAAACGTGAGTTTATAACTATTTTTGGCAACGACTATAACACTCCTGACGGAACTTGTATAAGGGATTATATACATGTTACAGACCTTGCAAAAGCCCATATACTTGCTGTAAAATATTTGCTTAACGGTGGCAAGAGCGATATATTTAATTTAGGAAACGGTATTGGTTTTTCGGTAAAAGAAGTAATTAATGCGGCTGAAAAAGTAACAGGTTTTGAAATACCAAAAGTTATAGGTAAACGCCGTTTAGGTGACCCTGCCAAACTTGTTGCATCAAGCCAAAAAGCCAAAGACATATTGGGCTGGAAACCAGAATTTAAAGACATAGACTCTATAATACAAACCGCGTGGCAATGGCACAAAAACCATCCAAATGGATATTAATATATTTAAATTTATTAAAAAAACATCACACAGCAGATTGACAAAACAATCACTGTATGATGTTTTTAAATTTTTAAATATTTTTAATTACATAAATTTTCTTGCAGCCTCAGCGCCTTTTTCCATAGCAACTTTGTTAGCTGGTATAAGTTTAGCTTTTCCTGCACCAAAAACATGCTCAAAAGCTCCGCCTTCTTTAAATATGCTTTCAACCTCAACAATTTTAAGTGCCTCTACTATAGCACCAAGCATAATTATATTAACCATCCTAGGGTTTCCAAGCTCGTTAGCTATATCGTTTACAGGTATGTAATAAGCCTTTACACCAGGAATGTCAACTTTTTCGTCAATAATACTTGAGTTTACAAACACAACGCCGTCTTTAGCTGTTTTAGGAACAAATTTTTGGAAAGAAGGAAGGTTCATAACTACATTAACGCCTATGTTAGAATCAACAACAGGGCTTGCTATAGGTTCATCAGAAACTATAACAGAGCAGTTAGCTGTACCGCCTCTCATTTCAGGTCCGTAAGAAGGCACCCAAGATACTTCTTTACCTTCATCCATACCAGCATAAACAAGCAGTTTTCCTAAAGCCATAACTCCCTGTCCGCCAAAACCGGAGCAGCTTATTTTAAAAGTTTTACCCATATTATTTTCCCTCCTTAATGTCTTTAAATACTCCAAGAGGATAGTATGGTATCATTTTGTCTTTTACAAATTCCATAGCTTTTACAGCAGATACGCCCCAGTTTGTAGGACAGCTTGACACTACCTCAACAAGTGAGAAACCAAGAC
Source organism: uncultured Eubacteriales bacterium (assembly GCA_949743655.1). Classification (GTDB taxonomy): domain Bacteria; phylum Bacillota; class Clostridia; order Lachnospirales; family Anaerotignaceae; genus Neoanaerotignum_A. The sequence continues at coordinate 15,271 of CATJUP010000088.1, read as the reverse complement.
CCTCTTTTTGGTACTCAAGGGCTTTTTTAATAGCCGCTTTAGTTTTTACAACATGCGCTGATGTGTCAACAGCAGTTCTTTCTATATAAGCCGGTCCGTCAAGAGAGCTTAAAAGCTCACTTACACGTATAGGATTTCCGTTTACATTTACGTCACGACCATTTTGTGATGTAGTTGCTTTCATACCAGGAAGTGTTGTAGGTGCCATTTGTCCGCCTGTCATACCGTAAATACCGTTATTTATAAATATAGTGGTGAATTTTTCTCCTCTTGCTGCAGCATGAATAATTTCAGCCATACCAATAGACGCAAGGTCACCATCACCTTGATATGTAATAACAGTTTTGTCAGGATGAACTCTTTTAACACCTGTAGCACTTGCAGGTGCGCGTCCATGTGCACAATGAATAGAGTCATAAACAAAATAGTTAGGTATAAATACAGCACAGCCTACAGGGGCTAATATAACGGTATTATTTGTTTCACCAAGCTCATCTATACACTCAGCTACAAGTCTATGAACAATTCCGTGACCGCAGCCCGGACAGTAATGAAGTTTTCTGTCTGTAAGACCATTAGGTTTTTTGAATATTGTTGTAGGCATTACTCGGCACCTCCTATTATTTTTTCGGCAGCCTCAATTACTTCCTCAGGTGAAGGTATCATACCGCCGCATCTTCCAAAGAATTTTACTTTGTTTTTGTCATTACAAGCTAAAGCTACATCTGGAACCATTTGTCCCATGTTCATTTCAACATCTATAAATAATTTTATATTTTTATTTTCAAAAGGTTTTTTTGGGAAAGGCCATAATGTTTGAGGTCTTATAAGTCCAATTTTAATTCCTTTTTCTCTAAGCACTTTAATAGCTGTTTTACAAATTCTTGATGTAGAACCATAAGCAACAAAAGCATACTCAGCGTCATCCATCATATATTCTTCATATTTTACTTCGTTTTCTTCAATAACCTTATATTTTTCCTCAAAAAATCTAAGATTTTTCTTCTCACAATAAGGCGCATCTATAACAATACCCTCAATAATATGAGCTTTTCCGTTTCCATAACCTAACGCCCATTCACTTTTAGGAGGTATTTCTCTCTTTTTAACAGGAACATCAAAGTCAACAGGCTCCATCATCTGACCAATAAGACCGTCTTGAAGAACCATAACAGGAGTTCTGTAAAAATCAGCAATTTCAAAAGCCTCTTTAACAGCGTCAACAGCCTCTTGTATTGTAGCTGGTGCCAAAACAGGAATGTGATAATCTCCATTAGCTCCGCCTCTTGTAGCCTGATTATAATCCTGCTGTGAAGGCTGAATTGTACCAAGAGCAGGACCTCCACGTGATACAGAGTTAATTACGCAAGGAATTTCACCAAAAACGCAATAACCAATACCCTCTTGTTTAAGCGCTATACCTGGTGATGAAGATGATGTCATACACCTTGCGCCAGCACCGCCAGCGCCGTAAAGCATATTTATAGCTGCAACCTCAGACTCAGCCTGAACAAATGTTCCGCCAGCCAAAGGTAATTCTCTTGATAAATATTCTGGTACCTCATTTTGTGGGGTTATAGGATAGCCAGCGAAAAATGTACAACCCGCTTGTATAGCAGCTCTTCCTGTAGCCTCATTTCCTTTCATAAGAACTTTTGCCATTATATACTTCCCCCTCTCTTAGTCGTTCTTCTCGATTGTTATTACACAATCCGGACACATTCTTGCACAGCTACAGCAGCCTATACAAGAGTCAATATCAGTCATCATGGCTGGTGTGTATCCCGAATCATTAGTAAGCTCAGTGTTAAGAGCTATAAGATTTTTAGGACAAGCATTTATGCACAAGCCACAAGCCTTACACAGCACCTCGTCAAATTTTACATTAAACTTTGCCATTAAAAAAAAGCACCTCCTGTAATTAAATTACATCCACACTTCACGCATATAATACTTTAATGGTATTACTTCTCCCGAAAGTTTAGATAAAACCTCGGGTGTAATGTCCTTTACAACCTCCTCAACATATGAGGTGTATTTTATAGGAACACCTGTGGCATTGCTTACTTTACGAAGTATTTCATCTCCATAAATTAAATCCGCCGCGGTTGTTTCTCTAACAAGATTAGTGTTGTTAACAAAACCGGTAATATTAAATCCAGAGGCTTTCTCAAGCCTTTCTTTTTGTGCTATAATAGCGTCAAAATCAAGTGTTTCTGGTCGGTATAAATTAACAACCATAAAAAAATCAAGCTCGTTTAAATCAATATATTCTTTAAATCTTCCAAGAACAATAGTACCAACATCATTTCCGCCTAAATCAACAACATAATCATAATCTTTGTTTACAAACGGTATAAGCATCTCTTTAGGTATAGCCGGCAAATCTGCCGATGCGCTTATTGAAGAGTCAAAAATCTCAACACCATTTGAAATAATCTCGTCTCTTTTTTCTCTTGAGCGAAAATAAACATTAACTATGTCCATGTCGGATATAGCAACTTTTTTATTAGAAAATTTTTTTAAGTTCATAACATAATTAACAGCAAACTCTGTTTTTCCACTGCCATAATGACCAGATATAATTCTTACACGCTTATCATCTGTATACATTGGTATTCCTCCATAATGTAAGACTTTATTGTTCTTATAAATTATTATACAACAAAATTTTTTAACTTCAATAGTTTTTATTGTATTTTTTCTTACACAATTAATAATAACAAAACTAAATAAAGCCTATTTTTTAACAATTTTTACAGTCAAAAAATATATATCTATATATTTTATATATAAAATAGTATTTACAGCTTAATATTTTTGAATATTAACTACAATACATATTATATTTTTGTGTAATATTATGTATGTCAAACTAATGCAATTTTGTGCAATTATTAATTAATCGGCGTTAAAAAATGTTTGCCAATTAAAAATAACGCCAAAAGTAAAATTTTTGACGTTATATTATACTTAAAAAATCCACATTTATTAACATCGACTTTAATCATATTTTAAATGTATCTAAAATTTTATTTTTCAAAATACTGCACTTATTATTAAATACCGCAAATTTATTTAAATGTATAAAGCCTGCAGCCTAAAATAGACACTTTAGTTCTATTTTATAAACCAGATAAATATTGTAAAAAGTAGCCAAAACCTATTGCGATTGCTGTTCCCACAAGGTCGCCAAAAAATCCGAGGAGTATTCCAAATCCAATCCAGTTTGGATTATAAGCAGCCGCTATAGCTGGTGCTGATGATGTACCGCCAAAGTTAGCCATAAAACCAACCGATGCTGTAAAAGCGTCGAGTTTTAATAACTTACAAAGTGAAAGCCATATTATATACATAACAACAAGCATTATAAGTACACAAACAGCAAATGCCGGCGCGCTTGTACATTGGCTAAGGTCAGAGTATGACATAGCCACACAAAGACTAAGATAAAGAAATACATTAGCACAATTTTGAGCACCTTTTAACCAATGGAAAGGTGTTAAACCAAGCGCTATACCAAGCAAAGAACCTAATATAACTCTCCAGCCTGTAGCATTAAGGAAAGGTACTGTTGGTATAAATGGTATAAACCAGTTAATTAAAGCTGTACCAACTATAGCCACAGCAAAAAGTATAGCATAGTCCAACATTGTAGGAACTTCTTTAACTTCAGGGTGTTTTTCCATAGATGCGTTTATTTTTACGGCTATTTCGTCAATACCATCTGTTGACGCTTTAAAAATTTTATTCCATTTGTCAGCTCTTGGAATAATGAATGTAGCTACTGATAAAACAACTGTAAAACCTATTGTGTCCATCATAGCCGCATAAGCGAAATCAACGCCCTCAACACCAAATACAGCCGCTACTGCCCTCATGTTTATTGTTTCGCCTACAAACGAGCCTGTAACAGACGCTATAGACGCCCATCCTCTTTCTGGAAGAAAACCTTTTGTAACGAGATATGCCACTGTAAAACCAGTTACAACAGCAAATGATGTAATTAAAAAAGATAATATCATACGTGGTCCAAGTTTTAATATATCTCTTACATCACAAGTGAGCATAAACATGATAAGCATCATAGGAAGGAATGTAGTGTACATTAAATTTTGTGCTGCCTGAACTCCCTCCGCCTCAGCATCCCATATATGGAATGTAGCCGCTATAGCTACAACAATCATAAGCCAAAGCATACTTGGAATTATTTTAAAAACTTTAGAGTTTGGGTATTTCTTTTCAAGACCAAATATAATTGCCATAGCCGCAAGTAAAAATCCAAAAAAACCTTCAGCAGTTGTAATCATATAAATTCTCCTTTTTCTTTAGTAAATTAAAAACTTCATCTTTAATCCCATTTGATTTATTATTTATATGATACAAGCCAATATTAAATGTAGATTTATAAGTTTATTTAATGTCTAATTAAAATTTCTTATGTGTTAGATAAAAATTAATTCAACACCTCCCTATATCTTATTTGAAATTATAACAATGTTTTGCACAAAAATCAATCATTAAACTCAAAAAACATATATAAAAAATAACACTAATTATACAATAAATATTGTTTATAACCTATAACAACGTTTATATGTAAAAATATATACAAAAAGTTTAATAATATTATTCAATTAACTGTTTATTTTTACATTATCTTTTTTTCAGCTCCTAAAACTAAACCCTCCCATAAATATTGCGACATAACAGTTATAACATCTTTTGGTGTTGGTTTTTCTAATACAGGACGACCAAAAATTTGCTGAAGTCTTTCTATATTTCCATGTTCCCATATGTCTTCAACCGCTCTTGAAAGAGCCTTTGATACTGAGTCGTTACTTTTTTTGCCAAGTATTTTTTGTACCTCAGTACATATTGATTTCATTTTAGGCTCTTCTGGTTGGCGGTTAAGCGCAACTTCAACAGCAAGGCAAAATATATAATAACATTCATTGCCTCTTCTTCCACTTACTTCAGTAACTAATTTTTTTACTTCTACCATATTTAGAACCACTCCTAACAATAATTATAGTTCTAAAATACGACAAATAATAATTTTTTTCGCTAAAATAGACTTATATTGACTATATATGACTTATATTGACAAAAATCAAACTTTAAAAATTATAAAATTCTTTTAGTCAAATAAATTTTATTTTTAATTGAGTATAAACTCATTTTATGTTATCATTTATAATATTAAAAATTATTTTGTAATTAAGGAGTATTAAACATGCGAACAAAAAGGAGAAAAAAAAGAAAAAATTTTGTTCTTTCAAAACACACAATAATTATCATATCTGCCTTAATAATTATAATCCCCTCTTTTACGTATGCTGGTATAAGTATGTATAAATTTGCTTTTAATAAAGCTAAAGAGTATATCTCCTCAACCAAAAACACAGTACGGCCAGACACTGCTGAAATTGTACATATAACAATACCAAGCGGTGCGTCAACAAAAGACATAGCCGAAATACTTTATCAAAATGGCTTAATATCAAACAAACTTATATTTAGACTTCAAAGTAAATCACAAGGTTATGACGGAACATATATTCAAGGCGAGTATGATATAGTAATGGGCACTGGCGAGGAAGAAATTATGAATATAATACATATAGGTCCTCAGCCTTCTGGCGATACAGAAAAAGTTACAATACCAGAAGGATTTACTGCTAAAAAAATAGCTCAGCTTCTTGATGAGAAAGGTCTTGTTAAATATGAAGACTTCATTAAAGAAATGAATACCGGCAATTTTGAGTATGACTTTTTAGAGGGTATACCAAAAAGAGAGTATTATCTTGAGGGTTATTTATTTCCCGCAACATACGATATACCAAAAAATACTTCGGCATACCATATAATAAGCATTATGCTTGATAGGTTTGATATAGCTTATAGCAACATACTAAAATACTCATCGTCCGAATATTCCTCTGACGAGTTAGTAATAATAGCGTCTATGATAGAGGCAGAAATACAGTTAGACGATGAAAGAGCCATAGCGGCGGGCGTTATATATAATAGACTCAAAGACGGTATGAAATTACAAATAGACTCAACCGTGCAATATGCCAATAACACTCGAAATGAGATTGTTACATATGACGAGCTTGAAGTTGACTCCCCTTATAACACTTATATAAATGAGGGGCTTCCTATAGGTCCTATATGTAATCCTGGAGAAGCGGCACTTGAAGCTGCTGTTAATCCGGATGATAATGATTATATATTTTATGTTGTAAAAGAACGCGGCAAAGGTGAGCATGTATTTACAAATAACTATGATGACTTTTTAGCCGCCAAAGAGGCGTATAAAAACAGTTTTAATAATTAATGTGTAAAAGGTGTGATTATGAAATATTTTACAAATGACTATATAAGCCAATATATAAGGCTTGTTCAGCCCAAATATAAAGGCGTTTTAGGCGATATACAGCAAGAGGCTTTAGATGAGGAAATACCTATAATACCCCACGAGACAGCAAGGTTTTTAAGTGTTATATTAACAATAATAAAACCTAAAGAAATACTTGAAATTGGTACGGCTGTGGCTTTTTCGGCAGGGCTTATGTGCAAATATATACAAAAAGATGGTCATGTAACAACTATAGACCGTTATGAGCTTATGTTAAAATCGGCAAAAGAAAATATAAAAAGGCTGAAGCTTGAGAACACAATAAATATAATTGAGGGAGACGCCGCCGATGTTTTGCCAAAATTAGACGGTCCGTATGACTTTATATTTCTTGACGCCGCTAAGGGTCAGTATATACAATTTTTGCCAGAACTCTTGAGGCTTATGCCTATAGGAGGAGTACTTGTTGCCGATGATGTTCTTCAGGGTGGAAACATAGCAAACTCAAGATACTCTCTTCCGCGCAGACAAAGAACAATACATAAAAGAATGAGAAACTTCATTTGGGATATATCGCATTTAGATTGTGTTGAATCATCAATACTTCCTGTTGGTGATGGTATAGTTTTTTGCGTTAAAACAAAACAGTACATAAAAAAAGAAGGTGAATTTGATGACTGATAAAAAAGTAGAGCTTTTAGCCCCCGCTGGTGATTATGAAAAACTTGTAATAGCCGTGCTTTATGGCGCTGATGCTGTTTATATAGGCGGTGAGGAATATGGACTTAGGGCAGGAGCTAAAAATTTTTCTATACAAACAATGAAAAAAGGTATTGACTTTGCCCACTCTCACGGAGTTAAAGTATATGTTACAGCCAATATATATGCCCACAACAGCGATTTTGACGGTATGGCAGATTATTTTAAAGCTGTAAGTGATATAGGTGCCGATGCCCTTCTTGTATCTGATTTGGGCGTTTTTAGCTTAGCCAAACAAACAGTGCCTGATATGGAAATACATGTATCAACACAGGCTAATAATACAAATTATATGAGTGCTAAAATGTGGCACTCATTAGGCGCTAAGAGAATTGTGTCGGCAAGAGAGCTGTCTTTGGAAGAGATAAGTTTTATAAGAAAAAATATTCCTTCTGAAATGGAAATAGAAACTTTTGTACATGGGGCTATGTGTATATCATATTCTGGAAGGTGTCTTTTAAGCAATTACTTAACCTCAAGAGACGCTAACCATGGCGAATGTTCTCACCCATGCCGCTGGAAATATTACCTTACAGAGGAAACTCGTCCAGGCGAGTATATGCCAGTTGTTGAAAATGAGAGAGGGACATATATATATAACTCAAAAGACCTTTGCATGATAGAGTACATCCCTCAGCTTATAAACGCCGGAATACAAAGTTTTAAAATAGAGGGAAGAATGAAAACGCCGTTTTATGTTGGTACTGTAGTTAAGGCTTATCGTCAGGCAATAGATGATTACATTTCATCACCCGAAAAATATGAGAAAAACAAAAGCCTATATTTAAACGAGCTATTAAAAGTAAGCCATAGGGCTTACACAACAGGCTTTTATTTTGGAAAACCAACTGGAAACGAACAAGTATACACAAGCAACACATATATACGCAATTACGACTTTGTAGCTATTGTAGAAAATTATGATGCTGACAAAGGCATAGCTTATATTGAACAGCGAAACAAATTTGAAGTTGGTGATAAATTGGAGCTTCTTCCGACTAAAGGTGAATTTAAAACTTTTACTGTATCAAAAATGTGGGATGAAAACGATGTAGTTATTCAATCCGCTCCTCACCCAAAGCAAAAAATTAAAATAGAATTGCCTTTTGCCGCTGAAAAATACGATATTATAAGAAAACCTGTATAATAAAACTGTTTGAAATATAACTGAAACTAAATAGTAATGTTGTATTCACAATTTATTAACACACAATGTTTATTTTACTGTTAATATAAAATAAAAACACTATGGAGGTTATTTAATGAAAAAGGATATATTAAATAAAATAATTTTAACAACTTTTATGTCAACAGCTATATTGGGAACTACAGTTTTAGCGGATACACATTCTGCTGATATAAACGCTCCTGCTCAAACTCAAGAAACTGTGGACATAAAATCTTTTGACATCGAAAACTGCGACTATGTTTTGTTTGGCGGAAAAGTTACCGAAATTGAGGATGATAACGATTTTAAAGCTGTTACAATTTTAGAAACCGGCTTAAAAGCCAATATATCTAAAAACACAGTAGTTATAGATGCAAATGACGGAAGTATCAAAAATGTATCTGACATAGCTTTAGGTACAGATATATTTGTTGTTGTAGGTAAAAACACACCTATGACAATGAGTATACCGCCTATAACAAGCAGTGTGTCGGCGGTTATAATAAATACCGACTCAAACACTGATTTTTCAGTATATAATAACGAGCTTGTTAATTCTCAAAACACACTTAAATTAAATATAGACAACAGCGTAGCAATAAAAAATATTAAAGGCGAGACAATCTCTTCTGATAGTATAAAAAATAACATAGCACTTGTTTTTTACGCTGAATCAACAAGAAGTATACCAGCTCAAACTACACCAAGTACAGTTGTAGTATTTGAAAAATCACAATCCACTGTTGACAAAAGCCCTGTTAAACTTAGAGAAATAAGCGAGAGTAAAGGCTATACTGTAAAATGGACATCAAACGATGCCCCTATTGAAATTAAAAAAGATGACAGAACAATAATAGTTACACCAAACTCAAACGAGTGTACAATAAATGGTGTAAAAACTGAACTTTCAGAAAATGTATATCTTCAAGACCAAACTATGTTCGCTCCTTATGATTTTGCGGATATATTATAAGAATTTTTAAAATAATACTTGATTTTTTCCCAAAAATGTGTTACTTATATAAGAGTAAGTTGTGTAGCAGCTTGAACAATGGCGTTCTCAATTATTTTGAGGACGCTTTCTATTTATTAAACACTTTATTTTAAGAAAGGATTGCTGTGCTATGAACAATATATCTATACCAGAGCTTTATGGAAGTTATGTGTTTACCGATGCCGTAATGCGTGAGAGATTGCCTAAAAAGATTTATAAAGAGCTTAAAAAAACAACCGCCGAAGGAACAGAGCTTGCTCCAGAGGTTGCTGATGTTGTGGCTAACGCTATGAAAGATTGGGCTATAGAAAAAGGCGCTACTCATTATACACATTGGTTTCAGCCTATGACTGGCATAACCGCCGAAAAACATGACGCTTTTATATCACCTACTGACGATGGAAAAGCTATAATGGAATTTTCTGGAAAAACTCTTATTAAAGGTGAACCAGACGCATCATCTTTTCCTTCAGGCGGATTAAGAGGTACTTTTGAGGCAAGAGGATATTCTGTTTGGGATTGTACATCACCCGCTTTTCTTAAAGAGGACTCAAGCGGTATTACACTTTGTATACCAACAGCCTTCTGTTCATATACAGGTGAGGCACTTGATAAAAAAACCCCTCTTCTTCGTTCAATGGAAGCTATAAATATACAGGCTTTAAGAATTTTAAGACTCTTTGGCGATACTGAAACCAAAAAAATTACTACTTCTGTAGGTCCAGAACAGGAATACTTTTTAGTTGACAAAGAACTTTACAACAAACGCAAAGACCTTATATTTACTGGTCGTACTCTCTTTGGCGCTATGCCGCCTAAAGGTCAGCAACTTGATGACCATTATTTTGGCGCTATAAGAGAAAGAGTTGCTGAATTTATGAAAGACCTTGATATTGAACTTTGGAAACTTGGAATTTCGGCTAAAACTGAGCATAACGAAGTAGCACCTGCACAGCATGAGTTAGCACCTATATATGACGACACAAACATAGCTACAGACCACAACCAGCTTATAATGGAATACATGAAAAAATTAGCCCCTCACCATGGTCTTGAGTGCCTTTTACACGAAAAACCTTTCGCGGGCGTAAATGGTTCTGGTAAACATAACAACTGGTCTTTGGCTACGGATACTGGCAAAAATCTTTTAGACCCTGGAAAAGAACCTCATAAAAATAAACTCTTCCTTACATTCCTTTTAGCTGTAATAAAAGCCGTTGACGAAAATGCCACTCTTTTAAGACTTTCCGCATCAAACGCCGGCAACGACCATAGACTTGGCGCAAGCGAGGCTCCGCCTGCTATAATATCAATATTTTTAGGTGAACAGTTAGAAGACATATTAAACCAAATAGAAATTGGAAACCTTAAAAGCAGTAAATCCGAAACATCAATGTCTATGGGAGTATCAACACTTCCATCAATCAAAAAAGACGTTACTGACAGAAACAGAACATCTCCTTTTGCTTTTACAGGAAACAAATTTGAGTTTAGAATGGTTGCATCATCCGAGTCAATAGCATGTCCTAACTATATGTTAAACACTATCGTGGCTCAGTCACTTAAAGAATTTGCTGATGAACTTGAGAAAGCTGAAAACTTTGATGACGCTCTTACAAAACTTATGCAGAAAACATTAAAAGAGCATAAAAGAGTTATATTTAGCGGAAATGGATATTCTGAAGAATGGGTTAAAGAAGCTGAAAAAAGAGGACTTAAAAATCATAAATCCGTTGTTGACGCAGTATATTCAATGCTTGAGCCAAAGACAGTAAAAATGTTCTCAGACTTTGGCGTTTTATCCGAGATTGAGTGTGCTGCCAGAGCCGAAATATCTTATGAAAACTATACAAATAAATTGCTCATTGAGGCAAGAACAATGGTTGACATGGTAGCTAAACAGATTAAACCGGCTGTTATATCATATGCCAAAATTGTAGCCGATACAATAGTATCTTTAAGCTCTGTGGGCGCCGATGATAGGGTTGAAAAAGAACTTCTTACAAGCATTACCGAAAATATAAACAGCCTTGATAACGCTTATAAAAAACTTGTCTCAAACATTAGTAAAGTTGACAACATAAGCGATATTAAAGAAAAAGCATTTTTTGTAAAAGATAATATATCTACTACTATGGAAGAATTAAGAAAACCGGCTGACGAATTAGAAATGCTTGTAGATGAAAAATACTGGCCTTTCCCTACATATGGCGATATATTATTTTATGTCTAAAATACATTTGGTATTATGTACCCACTATATATCTTAAACTTTTTAAAAATCACAACCACTCATTATAAGTGGTTGTGATTTTTAAAATTTTATACTCAAGTATTTATAATTAATTAAAGTCTATTTGTTTTTATGCCTTATAATCTCATAAACAAGCCAAACACCAAGCACCATAGAAAGAGAGAACCCTATTACACCAAGCGCTGGTATTCCAAAAAGCCTTCCTGACATATCAGTAGTACATATAAGACTAGAACCTATAAGAAGACCAGCGCATATTATAGAAACCACAAGTTTGTCTATCATTTTATCTATTCCACTTAAAGGCTGTTCAGAACCTATAAAATCTAAATTAAGTTTTATTTGTCCTTTTGCCGTCATTTCTAATATATCTGATACATATTTTGGCAAGTCAATTCCTCTTTTAATAGCTCCAACCGAAGAGAAAACAACTTTTTGAAATTCTTTTTTCCAGTCTATATCCTCTTCTAAAAGGTGCATAGAAATTATCTCAATAAAATTAATATCAGGATTTAATTCTGCCAATACGCTTTCTATTGTTATAATTCCTCTTGCTAACATAGCAAACCCCTTTGGTATGCCTATATTGTGCCTAACCGCCACATTATTAATTTCCATTACAGCATTTCCTAAATTTATGCTTGCAAAGTCCATAGAACTATATTTATTAACAACTTGTTCAATGTCTTCATAAAGCTGTGCATGATTTACTTTTTGTCTAACAACGCCCATTGATAAAACTATGTTTTTTAATTGATAAATATCGTTTTCACTTATAGCTCTAACACTATTTATAATAAGTTTTTTATCTCTTGCCGTAAGCCTTCCCATCATTCCAAAATCCAGCCAAACTATTTTTTCATCACATACAAACAAGTTTCCAGGATGAGGGTCTGCGTGAAAAAATCCATCATCTAATATTTGTTTGGAGTAATTTTTAGCTAATTTAGAGGCTATTTCTTTGGAGTCATATCCCAGTTTTTCAAGTTTTTCTTTTTCTGTTATAGGCACACCTGTAATGTTTTCCATAACCAAAACATGTGATGTGGTCAAATTTTTGTCAACTTTAGGACAATACACATAATTTATATCAGCGTTAAGTTTTCTAAATTCCTCTAAATATGACGCCTCAATCAAAAAATCCATTTCTTGCTTAGCCGCCGACCACAATTCTTCTAAAATTGTTACATAATCCTCAGGGTTACCCAAAGAAGGCTTTAATTTAAGCAAAAGTATAGCTTTTTTTAAAATTACAATGTCGTTATACATTTTTTGCCTTATACCTGAGCGCTGTACTTTTACCACTACCGATGTTCCGTCTTTTAAAACAGCCTTATGAACCTGAGCTATAGATGCCGAGCCTAAAGGTTTTGGCTCTATATAATAAAAAACTTCTTTAATGCTGTCTATTCCATATTCAGCTTTAATTATGCCTTTAACCTCTTCAAAATCCATAGGCATAACCTCAGAGCGCAAACGACTTAACTCCTCGCAATAACTTTCAGGTATCAAATCCGCTCTCATAGACATTATTTGCCCAAACTTAACAAAAGTAGGTCCAAGCTCCTCTAAAACCTTTCTAAGTTTAGCGGGTGATATTCCATGTACAACGTCATTATTTTTTAGTACAGATAATATTTGTATAAGCCTGTCGCTCTTTTTATTTTCTGCCACATTTTTCATTCCTTTTTAATAACATGCTTTACTCATTTTTAGTATCATTTTCTAACTGTGCCGCTTTTATATTGTCAATTTTAGTTTTAATTTTGTCAATTTCCTGTGATGTCATTTTATCCATATGCTCTATTATATTTTCAACATATTCATGTCGTTTTTCGTTTTTATTTTTTTCTTTTATGCTCTTTTTAAGCTCCTCATTAATGGCTTTACCACGCTTAATCGTTTTCTCACCTTTATCAACAAGCTGCTCGGCAATTTCTTTAGTTTTCTCTGCGGTAATAACAGCTGCTCCAACACCTGCAAACAATACGTCTTTTAATTTATTTTCTATATCCAACATAAAAATCACTCTCCATATATTTTTTATATATCAATTATTATACCCCACAATATACATATTTCAATTACTAATATTAAAAAGACCGTGTATAACTACACGGTCTTAAAATATAGAGGTTTTTTACTAAATTTTTTATATTAAATAGTTTTAAACATATGTTTTTTTACTCAGCATCCATAATAACCTGTTTCATTTTGTTAAATTCATCTTCGCCTAAAATATTGTCAAAATTACTGTCAATAGTACCAAGGCTGTAAACCATATTTCCGTCAATCCAAGTGATGTTCTCAAATATATTTTCCTCTTTTTCGTCAGTACCATAACTGATTTCATATCCCTTAGCTCTGTAATCCGCTAATTCCGCCTCGTCAACTTTTCCCTCGCTGTTACCCGGATAACAAACCATTTTAAGTATGCCGTAATCCTCTTTTATATTCTCTCCTGCTATTATGTTTCTTGCGCTAAGTGTAAGAGGTTTTCCATTCTTATTTTTATAGCTAATAGTAATTTCTTTACTTTTTCCCACAGTAGCTCCATTGTCGTCAACGGCTGTTGTTTCTCCTTTTCCGGCTCTTGAATACTCAAACCCATTGTCAAATTTTTCGACACTTTTTATGTCAATACCAGTTTCTTTTTCAAAATTAACTATCTGTGAGTAAGCTATATTCTCGTTAGTAGTACCACTGTGATAGCCGCTTATGTTACCCACCGCGTAAGCGCTAACAGAAAATAAACATATAGCCGCTGCCGCAATACCAATTTTAAATTTTTTAGTCATAACAACTCTCTCCTTTTTATAATTACAGTCGTTTTTTCTAAGTTCAATACCTTTTTCAATTCTCTCAAGCATGTCTTCTGGCGGTGTTACATTTTGGGAAACAGATATAAATGTCTTTTTTAAATTAGTTTCTAAATCTTTATATCTCATTTACTAACAACCCGCCTTTCTTTTTAGTTTTTTCAATGTATTTTTTTATATTCTTTCTTGCCAAAAATAATTGCGATTTAACTGTTGAGTTTAAAAAACCAGTGATTTTTGAAATCTCGCTTATCGACATATCATTAAAATAGAATAAAACCACAACTGTTTTTTGTTTTTTTCCAAGAGCATTTACAGCGTCATAAAGAAAATTAAAATCGTCTTTTGGTTCTTCATTGTTTAACGCCATTTCCACTCTATCAAAAATCTCATCAACAGGAATATCATATTTGTTTTTATTATCCATCTCCCATGCTGTTCTTACAAGTATTTTAAAAAACCATGAGCGGAAAAATTCGGGATTTTTGATATTTTTTAAACCAACATAACACTTAATAAAACTTTCCTGTACTATGTCGTCACTAAGCGCTTTATTATGTGTTATTAAAAAAGCCGTGCGCACAGCTTGATTTGCATATTTTTCATAAAGTTCGTTAAAAGCGTTTTTATCGCCACTGTTAAACATATTTACCAGTTCACCATCCGTCATTTATCTGCTCCTTTCTGACGCGTCTGTATATAAGAGCGTATTTTATCCAAAAAGGTTTAAATATAAAATATTTTATTTATTAACATTTTATTAAGACAAATTATAACATTTTTATTTGTAAATACAGCATTTTAAATAATTTTGTAGTCTTATTGTAATTCAGCGCTTTTAACTTCCTATTTTCAACCGCCATTCTATACTTTAATTGGTTGTTCCTATTCATTTTATTATCTAAATAATAAT
>CATJUP010000087.1 GCA_949743655.1 uncultured Eubacteriales bacterium | reverse complement strand
TTCAAATTTTAAGTCAATTTACTTCCGATAATTATTATTATAGGAAGTTACATTCAAAAACCCCTTGTTCTCAAATGTTTTTTTAAACGCACAAAATAATTGATTAAAATGATGAGAGCTAAAATTTCCTAATTTATAAATGTTTTTTGATATAGTAACATTTATAAATTTGGAAATTTTTTTGTTTAAAATTAAAATATTTATAGCTGATAAGTGGTTAAACTATGTTTAATTGCTTAAAGACTTAAACAGGTTTAAAACCTTTGGAAATTAACCACTTTTATTGACATTTTAGGGTCTATATGATTATAATCTATAAGTATAAAATAGAAATGGAGCTGATTAAAAATGAGCGAAAATTGCTCTCACAATTGTTCAAGTTGTTCCGAAAACTGTTCTGATAGAACATCAGAAAGTTTTATTATTGAGCCTAACAAATACAGTAATATAAAAAAAATAATAGGTGTGGTAAGTGGCAAAGGAGGAGTTGGAAAATCTCTTATTACTTCTATGCTGGCATGCTCTATTAAACAAAAGGGATATAACGTTGGTATATTAGATGCCGATATAACAGGTCCATCAATACCTAAAATGTTTGGCATTACTCAAAAAGCTGGCGGAAATCAATATGGTATGCTTCCAGTAAAGAGTGAAAATGGTATAGATGTTATGAGTGTAAATCTTCTTGTAGACAATGATACTGACCCTGTTGTTTGGAGAGGTCCTGTAATAGCTGGTGTTGTACAACAGTTTTATTCGGAGGTAATATGGGAAAACATAGACTGCCTTTTTGTGGACATGCCTCCAGGAACAGGAGATGTACCGCTTACAGTTTTTCAGTCTATGCCTATAGACGGAATAGTTATTGTAACATCTCCTCAAGAGCTTGTTAGCATGATTGTTGGTAAAGCGGTAAATATGGCTAAAATTATGAATGTGCCTATATTAGGTATAATTGAAAACATGAGTTATGTTTCTTGCCCTGACTGCGGCAAAAAAATATATCTTTATGGCGAAAGTAAAATTGACATTGTGGCTAATGGTTATAATATTGATGTAATAGGTCAAATGCCTATTAATCCAGATACAGCCTCATACTGTGATAAAGGTCTTGTGTTTAAAGCTGATGTGTCGCCTTTAAAAGACGCATCGTCAAAAATAGAAAAATTGATAGTTGAGTAATTTTAATATTAGTTGGGGGAGGTTAATTATGAAAAAACTTGAAATGCTTTATGAAGGCAAAGCAAAAAAAGTATTTAAAACAGATAATGAAAAACTTCTTATTGTTGATTACAAAGATGACGCTACGGCTTTTAACGGTCTTAAAAAGGGTCAAATATACGGTAAGGGCGTAATTAACAATAAAATGACAAACATAATACTTAAATATTTGGCTGATAATGGCATTGAAAATCACTTTGTGGAGGAATTGAGCGACAGAGAAACACTTGTTAAAAGTGTTAAAATAGTGCCTCTTGAGGTTATAATAAGGAATGTAGCCGCTGGAAGTTTCTCTAAAAGATTTGGCGTGGAGGAAGGAAAAGCACTTAACAACCCTATACTTGAGTTTTCTTATAAAAATGATGAACTGGGTGACCCTATGATTAATGAGCTTCAGGCTTTAGCTATTGGCATAACTACAAAAGAAGAAATTGACTCTATATCCGAACAGGCTCTTAAAATAAATGAACTGCTTAAAAAGTTCTTTATTAATGTAGGTATAAAACTTATTGACTTTAAAATAGAGTTTGGACGTTATGAAAACAGAGTTATATTGGCGGATGAAATTTCGCCGGATACTTGCAGGTTTTGGGACTCCGAAACAAATGAGAAACTTGATAAAGACCGTTTCCGCAGAGACCTTGGAAATGTTGAGGAGGCATATCAGGAAGTATGGAGAAGAATAACAAAATGATTGATAATATGGAAGAAAATATTCAATGTACAGATGAGCTTAAAGAAGAATGCGGAGTATTTGGAATTTATAATAATGATGATGAAGACAGCGGAAGAGTAGTTTACTATGGTCTTTTCTCATTACAGCATAGAGGACAAGAAAGCTGTGGTATTGCGGTAACTAACGATACTATTGTAAAACAATACAAAGACATGGGTCTTGTTCCAGATGTTTTTAATTCGGATATTCTTGATAAACTTACAGGTAAAATAGCTGTTGGTCATGTAAGATACTCAACGGCAGGCGGAAGTTTGAGACAAAACTCACAGCCATTGGTGTCAAGATATTTGAAAGGCGCGCTTACAATAAGTCACAATGGTAATCTTGTAAACGCTTTACAGCTTAGAGAGCAGTTTGAAAACGAGGGCTTTATATTTCAAACAACTATTGATACTGAAGTAATAGCTTATGTTATAGCAAGGGAAAGGGTTAAAAATCCTTCTATAGAAGAAGCCATAAGCCGAATGATGAGTATTGTTGAGGGCAGTTATGCTCTTATTGTTATGAGTCCTAAAAAACTTATAGGCTGTAGAGACCCTCTTGGAATGAGACCGCTATGTATAGGTAAAAGAGGAAAATCTTATATTTTAAGCTCTGAGACATGTGCTCTTGACGCTGTGGGTGCGGAATTTATAAGAGATGTGGAGCCTGGTGAAATTGTTGTTATAGATGATAATGGCATTAACTCTATAAAAACTCACTGTGGCAAAAAGAAAAGTGCTGTTTGTATATTTGAGCTTATATATTTTGCAAGACCGGATAGTTTTATTGAAGGGGTAAGCGTATATGAGTCACGAAAAGAGGCAGGGCGTCAGTTAGCTATTGAAAGCCCTGTTGATGCCGACATTGTTATAGGTGTGCCAGACAGCGGTATTGACGCCGCCATAGGATATTCAGAACAAAGCGGTATTCCTTATGGAAAAGGGCTTGTTAAAAACAGATACATAGGAAGAACATTTATAAGCCCTACACAGTCTCAAAGAGAAGATGGTGTTAAAATAAAACTTAATGCTCTTAAAAGCGCTATTGCTGGCAAGAGAATAATAATGGTTGATGACTCAATAGTAAGGGGAACAACTGTAGCAAGACTTGTTAATTTACTTAGAAACGCTGGTGCTAAAGAAGTGCATATGAGAGTAAGCTCACCGCCTTTTATGTGGCCTTGTTATTACGGTACTGATGTGCCTACAAGGGATAAACTTATAGCTTGCAATCATTCGGTTGAGGAGATAACTAAAATAGCGGGGCTTGACAGTCTTGCTTATCTTGGTGTGGACAAACTTGGAGAACTTAGGCTTGGCGCTGATTTTGGATACTGTGATGCCTGCTTTACAGGCAATTATCCTACAAATTTGCCGCCAACACACGAACAGGAGGATAAAGATAATGAGGTCGAAATACGAAAGTCCCCTAAATTCACGATACTCTAGTAAAGAAATGAGCTATTTGTTCTCGCCGGATTATAAATTTAAAACATGGCGTAAATTATGGATTGCCCTTGCCGAGACAGAAAAAGAGCTTGGGCTTAATATTACAGATGAACAAATCGCCGAAATGAAAAAATATAAAGATGATATTAATTATGATGTGGCTGAGGAAAGAGAAAAAATAGTACGCCATGACGTAATGAGTCATGTTTACGCTTTTGGAACACAGGCAAAAACGGCTATGCCTATTATACACCTTGGGGCTACAAGCTGTTATGTTGGTGATAACACCGATATTATAATAATGACAGAGGCACTTAAACTTATAAAAAAAGAAATTATAAACGTTATAAACGAGCTTTCAAAATTTGCTTATAAATATAAAGATATGCCTACATTGGGATTTACTCATTTTCAGCCAGCGCAAACAACTACTGTTGGCAAAAGGGCATCTTTGTGGCTTCAAGACATTGTAATGGATTTAGAATGTGTTGAAGAACAGTTATCAAAAGCAAAACTTCTTGGCTCTAAAGGCACTACAGGAACACAAGCAAGTTTTATGGAGCTTTTTGATAATGATGATGAAAAAGTCAAAAAAATAGATGGTATGATAGCTAAAAAAATGGGATTTGAGAAGTGTTTTGATGTTTCTGGTCAAACATATCCCAGAAAACTTGATTATCAAATGCTTAGTCTGCTTTCTCAAATAGCCCAAAGCGCTTATAAATTTAGCAACGATATAAGACTTTTACAGCACCTTAAAGAAATTGAGGAGCCTTTTGAGAAAAATCAAATAGGTTCTTCGGCCATGGCTTATAAAAGAAATCCTATGAGAAGTGAAAGAATGGGTTCTCTTGCTAGATATGTTATATCAGCAGCTATAAATCCGGCTGTTACAGCCTCTACACAGTGGTTTGAAAGAACACTGGACGACTCGGCTAACAAAAGAATAAGTATTCCAGAGGCTTTTTTGGCTGTTGACGCTATACTTAGCCTTTACAGAAATGTGGTAGACGGGCTTGTTGTTTATGATAAAGTTATAGAACAGCATTTAAATAATGAGCTTCCTTTTATGGCTACAGAAAATATTATGATGGATGCTGTTAAAAAAGGCGGTAATCGTCAGGAGTTACACGAAAAAATAAGAGTTCACTCAATGGAAGCTGCAAAAGTTGTTAAACAAGAGGGAAAACCTAACGATTTATTGGAAAGAATTTCAAAAGACCCTTCTTTTGGTCTTAATTTAAAAGAGCTTAACTCTATTATGGACGCTAAAAATTTTGTTGGTCGTGCCCCTAAACAAACAGAGGAGTTTATACAAAATGTTGTAAAACCTATTCTTGACAAAAACAAAGAACTTTTAAGTGATGACGCTGAACAAATAAGGGTATAATAAAAACATAATATAACAGGGGTAGTTTATGAAAAAAATATTATTTGCCGCTACTACGGCTAAGGGTCATATAAATGTTTTTCACTTGCCATATATAAAAATGCTTAAAGATGAGGGGCATGAAGTAGATGTTGTTACAAATGGAGATGAGAAAGTACCTTTTGTTGATAATGACTACTCAATATCAATTAAGCGCTCTCCATTTAAATTTGATAATATAAAAGCTGTAAAACAAATGGTTAGCATAATGAGAAACAAAAAATATGACATTGTAATATGCCATACGCCTATGGGAGGCGTAATAACAAGAATAGCTGCTAATATTACAAAAACAGCCCCTGTTATATATATGGCTCATGGGTTTCATTTTTATAAAAGCGCTTCTATAATTAACACTATTATATATAAAAGTGTTGAGACGTTTTTGGCGCGTTGGACAGATGGCTTGATTACTATAAATAATGAGGATTTTGAGGCGGCTAAAAAATTTAAGTTACGTAAAGGCGGAAAAGTGTTTATTTTAAATGGCATAGGTATTGATATACAAAAAATAGCCAATACAAATATAGATAAAAACGCCAAAAGAAAAGAGCTTAAAATTAGTGATGACGCTTTTGTTGTTTTAAATATAGGAGAACTTATTGAACGGAAAAATCAAATTTCGGCTATAAAAGCTATAAGCAAGTGTAGTAACAAAAACATTGTTCTTTTAATATGCGGACGCGGAGAAATAGAAAGCAAACTAAAAAAAATTACAAATGACTTAAATTTGCAAGACAGGGTTATTTTTTGCGGTTTTAGAAATGATATTAATGAAATCCTTAAAATAGCAGATGTTTTTTTATTTCCTAGTTTTCAGGAGGGACTACCAGTATCTGTTATGGAGGCTATGGCGGCTGGATTGCCTGTAATATGTTCTAATGTAAGAGGAAACCGCGATTTGATAGATAAAAATGGCGGTTATATAGTTGAGCCTTTAGATATTGAAAATATGAGTTATTACATAAATAAGCTATGTAATGATGATAATATTAGAAAAGAAATGGGAAACTATAATAAAAAAATAGTTGAAAAATACAATATTTCAAATGTTTTAGTTGATATGAAAGAAATATATAGTCAGTTTTTGTAAATTTTTTGCTTATGTTGTTTGATTTAGAATTTATATGTGATATAATGACGATGTTATTTTTATAAATTTATGGAGGTTTAATTATGAAGGGAATAATATTGGCTGGAGGTTCGGGTACAAGACTTTACCCACTTACAATGGTTACATCTAAACAACTCTTACCGGTTTATGATAAGCCTATGATATATTATCCTCTTTCAACTCTTATGCTTTCTGGTATAAGAGATATTTTGATAATATCTACACCTGTAGATTTGCCAAATTTTGAAAGGCTTTTAGGTGATGGTTCAAAATTTGGTATTAATCTTAGATATGCCGAACAGCCTTCACCAGAGGGATTAGCGCAGGCTTTTATAATAGGTGAGGATTTTATAAATGGCGATAGCTGTGCTATGATACTTGGCGACAACATCTTTTATGGAAATGGTCTTACAAAACATTTAAAAGACGCGTCAAAAAAAGAATTTGGGGCTACTGTATTTGGTTATTATGTTGATGACCCAGAAAGATTTGGAATAGTTGAGTTTGACAGAAACGGAAAGGCTATTTCTATAGAGGAAAAACCTAAAAACCCAAAATCAAATTACTGTGTCACAGGGTTATACTTTTACGATAACAGGGTTTGTGATTTTGCTAAAAAAGTAAAACGTTCTGACAGAGGAGAGTTTGAGATTACAGATTTAAACAAAATATATCTCGAAAATGGTTCTTTAAATGTAGTTACACTTGGAAGAGGATATGCGTGGCTTGACACAGGTACAATGGACGCATTAGCTGAGGCTACAGAATTTGTAAAAGTAATAGAAAAACGTCAGAGTATAAAAATATCTGCTGTTGAAGAAATAGCTTATATAAATAAATGGATTACAAAAGAAAAACTTCTTGAGTCGGCTAAAATGTATGGTAAATCAGATTATGGCAAACACCTTCTTAAAGTAGCCGAGGGAAAAATTATTTATTGAGGAGAAATAAAATGAATGTTATAAATACTGCTGTTCTTGATGTTTATATTATAGAACCTGATGTTTTTGGCGACAAAAGGGGATATTTTTTTGAAAGCTGGTCAAAAAAGAAAATGGAGGAAAAAGCTCTGTTTTATGACTTTGTTCAAGATAATCAATCATATTCAACAACAAAGGGTACAATAAGAGGTCTTCATTTTCAAAAGGGTGAATATTCTCAAGCTAAACTTGTTAGATGTACAAAAGGCGCTGTTTTGGATGTGGCTGTTGATATTAGAAAAGGTTCACCAACATATAAAAAATGGGTGGCTGTGGAACTTTCGGCCGAAAACAAACGCCAGCTTATGATACCTCGAGGATTTGCCCATGGTTTTGTTACGCTTACTGATGAGGTAGAGTTTTTATATAAAGCCGATAACTTATATTGTTTTGAAAGTGAGGGTAGCATACGTTGGGATGACCCTCAAATAGGCGTAGATTGGGGCATTGAAAACCCTATAGTATCGGATAAAGATGCCAATGCGCCTCTTTTTGATGATAATAAGTTTGAATACTTTAATTACGAGGTGAGAAAATGAACATTATAGTTACTGGCGGCGCTGGATTTATAGGTGGTAATTTTGTACATTACATGCTTAATAAATACAATGATTATAAAATTATATGCCTTGACGCTTTAACATATGCTGGAAATATGGAAACGCTTGAACCTGTTATTAATAATAAAAACTTTAAATTTATAAAGGGTGATATAGCTGATAGAAATTTAGTTTATAAAGTTTTTGAGGAACAAAAACCGGATATTATAGTTAATTTTGCTGCCGAAAGCCATGTTGACAGGTCTATTGATGCCCCAGAAATTTTTCTTAAAACAAATATAATTGGCACAAGTGTGCTTTTAGATGCTTGTCGTAAATATGGAATAAAAAGGTATCATCAAGTATCTACTGATGAAGTTTATGGAGATTTGCCTCTTGACAGAACAGATTTATTTTTTACAGAAAAAACTCCTCTTCATACATCAAGCCCTTATTCAGCCTCAAAGGCTTCAGCAGACTTACTTGTACAGGCTTATGGAAGAACTTATAAATTGCCTATAACTATTTCAAGATGTTCAAATAATTATGGTCCTTACCATTTTCCAGAAAAACTTATTCCTCTTGTTATAGCTAATGTATTAAATGATAGAGCTGTTCCTGTATACGGTAAAGGAGAAAATGTAAGGGATTGGCTTTATGTTGAAGACCACTGCCGTGCTATAGACATGATAATACATGACGGAAAAGAAGGGGAAGTTTACAATATAGGCGGACACAACGAGAGAACAAATCTTCAGGTTGTTAAAACAATTATTAAAGCTCTTGGAAAAAGTGAGAAATTAATAACTTATGTTGCAGACCGTCCAGGGCACGACATGAGATATGCTATAGACCCTACTAAAATTGAAAATGAGCTTGGCTGGAAACCTCAAACTTTTTTTGATTATGGAATTGAAAAAACAATTAAATGGTACATTGATAATAAAAAGTGGTGGGAAAATATTATAAATGGGGAATACCAAAAGTATTATGAAAAAATGTATGGAGGAAAATAAAAAAACCGTTCAAGTGCTTATGTCAACATTTAATGGTGAGAAATATTTAGAACAGCAGATTGACAGCATATTAAATCAGGATTTTGACGGGTGTATTAAGCTACTTGTAAGAGATGATGGTTCTACAGATAATACTGTAAAAATATTAAGGCATTATGAAAAAAATGAATTAGTAGATATAATATATGGTGAAAATTTGGGAGTAAATGAAAGTATATTGTATCTGCTTAAAAACCGCGATAGAAATTGTAGTTATTTTGCTTTTAGTGACCAAGACGATGTTTGGAACAGTGACAAAATAAGGCAATCGGTTTTTACTATAAGTAAAGAAGCGAATAATTTGGAAAAGCCAATACTTTTTGCATCTTCAACATACGCGGTTGATAAAAATTTAAAACCACTTAATATTATATCTATCGCTAAAAGAAAAGTTTCTTTTTATAATGCTATGGTTGAGAATATAGCGCCTGGTCATACACAGCTTTTTAATAACAGTTTGGCAGATATAGTGTTAAGAGCTTCGCCTAAAAGCATTAATATTATAGACTGGTGGTTTTATATTGTGGCAACAGCTTTTGGAAATGTATACTTTTTTAATAGCCCAACAGTTTTGTACAGACAGCACGGAAAAAATGTTATAGGGTATAAAAATAATTTTTTTATAAGAACATTGTATAGATGTAAAAGAATGTTTGGAAGCAGCCGCAATATGGCGTCAATTCAAATTGATGGTTTTTATAAAGAATACAAAAAATTAATGCCAGAAGAATATTTAAAAGAGATTAAAAGATATTTTTCGTGCCAAAAAAATATTTTTTTAAGGTTTGGATATGCTGTGTCGGCAAAGGCTTACAGGCAAAGCAGATGGGACAATATGATTTTTAAAATATTGTATATAATGGGCAAATATAAGTTATGAGGTTTGAGAATAATGGAAACAAATGTAAACATACTTGTTGAGTGTTTAGATATTATAGCGTCTGTTAAATTAGGAGTTTTAGCTCCTCTTTCACTTGCTGAGAAAAAAGGATTATGCAGTGTTAGATTTGTTTGCTCAATGAACATAAAAAAAAGTGATTTACAGTGGTGTGACATTCTTATAACAGTTCGCGGCAGTGACTTTTTAAATAAACTTATAGTTAAGTCGGCGTTAAACGCTGGAAAATTTATAATTTACTATTTAGATGATGATTTATTAAATTTGCCAGAAGAAGCGCTTTGCAGCAAATATTTTACAGATGATTGTAAAATGTGGTTAAAAGATTGTATATCAATGAGCAATGTTATATGGAGCGCGAACGATAAAATTTTACAAAAGTATAGTGTGTTTAATAGCAATATAAGGGCTGTAAAAATATGTCCTCCTGTTAAAATAAGTGATTATTCTAAGTTTTTAAAAAAAGATTTTAAAAAGATTAAAATATTATACGCAGGTTCAACCGACCATGCTTATGTCCTTAAAAAATATATTAGGGACGCTGTTATTAAAATATCTAAAGAGTTTAATGATAGAGTTGAGTTTGTTTTTATAGGGGCAGACCCCGATATAAAAGGTTTAAAAAATGTAAAATGTTTTGGTTTTATTAACAACTACGATAAATATAAAGAAATTGTTATTAATGGCGATTTTCATATAGGACTTGCTCCTATTGAAATTTCTGAATTTCA
>CATJUP010000086.1 GCA_949743655.1 uncultured Eubacteriales bacterium | reverse complement strand
TTATACCTCTTTTAATCATAGCTTTTTATTATTTATTATATATTAATATTTAAAATTTTACAACATCAAAAAAGGTGTTAATAAACACTAAAAAAGATGTTACAGTATAATTAAAGACAAAAATAAATATAATTTTCATATAACATTGCTTATATTGATTAAAAATAATTTAAGTGATAAAATATCAGATATGAGGTGAGTTTTGAATGAAATACATTAATAAAATTTTGAATACAGATATAATGAATGTTATTAAAGACTTACCAGATGAGTCTGTAGATATGATATATAGTGACCCTGATTATAATGTTGGTATAAAATACAATGGCAGAACATATACAAAGAAATTTAATGAGTATATTGAGTGGTATACAGAACTTGCGAAAGAATCATATAGAGTTTTGAAAAAAGATGGAAACATGTTTTTTATTAATTATCCTAAACAAAATGCTTATTTAAGAGTAAAATATTTGGACGATGTTTGTGAGGATGTTTTTGACTATGTTTGGGTTTATAATACTAATGTAGGTCATTCACCTCAGAGGTTTACAACTGCCCATAGAAGTATACTACACTGTAGAAAGAGTAAAAAAAATAAATGGTATAAAAATGCTGTTGTTGAGCCGTATAAAAATCCTACAGATAAAAGAATTATACAAAATATAAAGAATGGCTCTAAAGGAAGAATGCCATATTCATGGCTTTATTATAACTTAGTTAAAAATGTGTCAAAAGATAAAACTTTCCATTCGTGTCAAATTCCTAAAGAGCTGGTTAAAAAGCTATTTCTTGCCTCAACTCTTGAAAATGATACTATACTTATACATTTTGGAGGTTCGGGAAACGAAATTATACTTGCAAAAGAAATGAAACGAAATTTTATTAGTGCGGAAATTGATGAAAAGTATTATAATATGATCAAAGACAGACTTGATAATAATGGTGTAATTAAAGATTGTTATAGAATTAATAGTAAAAGTAAATTTATTTCTAAGCAAATAGTTTTAGATTTAGAAACAAATTAGAGCGAAAGTGTTATTGTCTTTCGCTTTAATTTGTTAAATAAGGAGATAAAAATTCTACTAATTGTACATTTGATATTGGCTGTATACCACGTGTTCTGGCAAAGTTTTGTGCTACTTTAATTAAAGATGAATAATCAGGCTCATTTCCGTTTTTTATGTCTTCTGTGAGTTTTTCTATGAAATTCGCGAATATTAAAGGAATTGATATGATACTTAAAGCTGTGTTAATTCTGCCTGTTCTGATTTTTATAAATTCACAGTAAGATTGGTATTTAACATCCTCATTCCAGCATAAAATATCTATAAAATGTAAAAATGCGTAAATATCTATGTCTATATTTGATGAGTTTATTTTAGTTTGAATTTGATGAATTACTTTTAAAATATCATTGTCAGGTCTAAATCTAACCTGTGTTTCATTTAAAATTTTGAAATCTAACATATAAGCAATTCTATAAATAATACAACACAACTTTTTATATTCATTTTTAGGAATGTTAAAGTATAATTTGAGTAATAATGTCCATATATCTTCAAATGAGAATTTTTGAAATAGCTCATCAACATTAGGTGTCATATCGTTTATATTTGGATTGTTCTTTCTATATGTTTCTTTTCCCGGTTTTATAAAATATACTTCATGTCCATTTACAAAATCAATAGTGTGCTTTTCTGCTTTTTCTAATGAACCACTGAATTTAATAGCTTCATTTATGCGTAACTTTCTTTTTACTAAAACTTCTTCGGGATGTCATTTTATTATAGTTGTATTAAAATTTGGCATATATACCTCCTTAATTTATAAAAATATATTTAATATATTAGCATGATTTAGCAATATTATCAATATTATAAGTTTTAAATTAAATTTATTAGTGGAATTACTATAATTAAAATTTATTTATAGTATTAAAAATTTGTTGTGTTATGGAATTTTTAATGATAAAATTAAT
The DNA here is from genome assembly GCA_949743655.1 of uncultured Eubacteriales bacterium. Classification (GTDB taxonomy): domain Bacteria; phylum Bacillota; class Clostridia; order Lachnospirales; family Anaerotignaceae; genus Neoanaerotignum_A. The sequence continues at coordinate 16,440 of CATJUP010000086.1, read as the reverse complement.
ATAAAATAGATAAATATTGCAACATATTACAAACCTAATTGTGAGTAACTTATATTTATAACAAGGAGGAGAATTTTATGCCGTATATAGCAATTAAATCTTTCCCAAAAGATGAGGAAACAAAAAAAGAGTTAGTACAAAAAGTAAATGATGTTTTTTTGGAGGTTTTGGGATGCCCCAAAGAGGCTGTTACAATATCTTTTGAGGAGTTTTTGCCTGAAGAGTGGGAGAAAAAAGTTGTTAATACCGAAATTAAGCCTAATGAGGATAAAATGATGATTATATCAGGTGAGAAAAAATTTTGATAAGAAAGGTGGGCTATATGGTATGGCTAATGTTCCAACACCTCATATACAAGCTAATTTAGGCGATATAGCCGAGACTATTTTATTGCCAGGAGACCCTTTAAGGGCAAAATTTATAGCGGAAAAATATTTTGAGAATATAAAACAGTTTAATTCAACGAGAAACATGCTTGGTTTTACAGGAACGTATAACAATAAAAAAATCTCTGTAATGGGTACAGGTATGGGCTGTGCTTCAATGGGGATATACTCTCATGAACTTATAAATTTTTATGGTTGTAAAGAGCTTATAAGAGTAGGAACAACAGGAAGTATAAACCCAAATGTTAATATAAGGGATATAGTTATAGGCATGGGAGCATGTACAAACTCTAATTATGTTAAACTTTTTGGACTTCCAGGGGACTACTCATGTATATGCAGTTTTGAATTGTTAAGAAAAGCTGTTGAAGCCGCTGAGAGAAAGAAATTAAAATATCATGTTGGCAATGTATTAAGTTCGGATATGTTTTATTCTGAAAAACTTAAAAGTGGTGGTAAAACATGGACAGAAATGAATGTGCTTGCTGTTGAAATGGAGTCGGCAGCACTTTACTCCAATGCTGCTGCTGGTGGAGCGAATGCTATAAGTATATTTACTGTTTCGGACTCAATTTTAACAGGAGAAAAAACGAGTGCCGATGAAAGAGAGAAAACATTTACAGATATGATTGAAATAGCTCTTGATATGGTATAAAATGAATGAATATTATATTAAAGCTAAAAAGCTAAAAAACATTAAAATATTTATTTTGGTTAATGTTATACTTAATATTTTATCTATGATAGCTACTGGCATTATGCTCTACTTAGCGAATAGGTATATGTCTTTTAGTGGTTTTGGCTCATTATTTATTTTAATTTTAATAATACCATATTTTTTAGTTTTAATAGCTATAATATTACTTATTATGCTATCAGTAAAAATAAAAAAGAATTTTGTTATGGTAATAGCTTTAATTATGCAAATTGTATCTCCAGTACCATATTTATTTATTTCGTACTTGTTTGGAGGAAATATATCTATATTTGAGTTTTTGATGGCTATGCAAATAATTAACGGAATAATAGGTTTAATTATGATTGCTGATTAATTAAGTATTCCTTCCTTTCTTGAAAGAAAGTGAAAGAACTTTAACTCTTAACTATTATGTGCAGATGTTATTAGCAAATCCATTATAGTTCATATTTAAACGGTATACACATGTAACTTTCTTAAAAGAAATGAAGAGAAAAGCGAAATCACTGAAAAATCAAAAAAGTTAATCATGTGACAGAAAGAGTTCCAAAGAATTGAGCCGCGTGTAAACGCGGTTTTTATATGTGATTTTTTAATATTTTTACTTTAAAAAAATATAATATTATACTAAAATATGGATAAGAGGAGGGATAGTTTAATGATTAAATCAATATTAATATATGGAACAGGAATTATGGGCGCATCAATGGCACAAATATTTGCTCAGTATGGGTATGAAACTATACTTTTAGGGAGAAATGATAATTCAATACAAAAAGCGTTAAAGCTTATAGAAATTAATCAAAAAAGTTTTGTAGACTTTGGAGTTATAAGCAGTAATAAATCTGAAGAAATTAAAAGAGATATAATATTTACTACTGACAATAATTATTTAAAAAAAGCTGATTATATAATAGAGACAATAGTTGAGGACATGAATGTAAAAAAAGAGTTTTTTAAATATCTGTCAAAAACAGCTAAAGAGGACAGTGTTATTGTTACAAATACTTCTGGACTTTCTATAAATGAAATGGCTAAAAGTATTAAAAACCCGCATAGGTTTGCTGGTATGCACTGGATAAATCCACCTCATATTGTTCCATTAATTGAAATAATAAAAAACGATTATACAGATGATGACACTGTTGGAAAAATAAAAGAAGTTTGTGACAAAATACATAAAAAAGCCGTAATTGTAAAAAATGACTGTTCGGGCTTTATATTTAACAGGTTACAGTATGCACTGCTTAGAGAGGCGGCATATATAGTAGAAAACGGCTGGGCAAGCATAGAAGATGTTGATAATGTTGTTAAATTTGGTCTTGGTATGCGATATGCCTGTATAGGACCTTTTAGGATAGCTGACATAGGCGGACTTGATACTTTTAATAGTGTGTCAAAATATCTTGTGCCAGAGCTTTCAGCACAGGACAAAATACCTTTGTTGAATAAAATAGTTGATTGTGAGTGTGGTTTTGGTGTTAAAAACGGCAAAGGGTTTTATGATTACTCAAATGGTAATGATAAAAAAGCCATAGCCGAAAGAGATGAATTATTTATTAATATAATTAAAAATTTTTACAATAATTTGGATAATGATTTATAATATAGTTATAGTGGTTTTTTGACAGAATTTTATTGTTGTTTTTTAAGGAGGAATTTTATGCCGTTTGGTTTTATTGAGATATTAAAAGTAATTTTACTTGGTATAGTAGAGGGAGTTACTGAGTGGCTGCCTATAAGCAGTACAGGACATATGCTTTTGGTAGATGAGTTTATAAATCTTAATATGAGTGATGAGTTTAAAGAGATGTTTTTTGTGGTAATACAATTAGGCGCTATACTCGCCGTTGTAATTATTTTTTGGAAAAAAATGTTTCCGTTTCAGTTTTCAAACAAAAATAAGCCAGTTGTAAAAGTAAATACATTTATAACATGGTTTAAAGTAGCTTTTGCATGTATTCCGGGGGCTATTGTAACACTGCTTTTTGACGATTATATAGAAGCGCATTTACATACGCCGTTTGTAATATCAATGACACTTATATTTTATGGCGTGACGTTTATATTTGTTGAAAAATGGAATGCTGACCGTGTTCCGGATGTGAAAAAATTATCTGATATTACATTTAAAACGGCTTTTATTATAGGCTTGTTTCAAGTACTTTCTATAATACCTGGTACTTCGCGTTCTGGTTCTACTATTATAGGGGCTTTACTCATAGGTGTGTCAAGAGTGGCGGCCGCAGAGTTTACATTCTTTTTGGCTGTGCCTGTAATGTTTGGTTTAAGCGCTGTAAAAATGTTTAAGTTTGGTTTTAGTTTTACTGGTGTCGAAATTATAACTTTGCTTTTAGGTATGGTCGTGGCATTTTTAGTATCTGTTGTGGTAATTAAGTTTTTAATGGGGTATATAAAAAAACACGACTTTAAAATATTTGGCTGGTACAGAATTATTATAGGTATAATTGTGTTTTTAATTTTATAATTTGTATTAAAATTTTTTGAATTATAAAGTCCTCTGTTTTTAAACAGGGGACTAATTTTAATCAGCTTACTTCTTCCTCTCCTAAATGATTTGAAAGAGTTGTGCCTGTTATAACATACGATGCTGTTTTTGTGCTGTTTGGGTCATATGTATGAAATTGTTTAGCGGTTTTATCTTTGCCCCAAACAACTATAGCTGTTAAATTTACTGTAGAACCTTCTGAAATTTTAGGTATGTCTTTTAAGTCTATTGTGTCGCTTTTGCCTAAAGTTATGTCTTTATAGCCAGATTTTGTATATGTTCCATGAATTTCGTTCCCATTTTCTGAGTAAGTATAATTTATGCGCATTTGAGTTACAAATCCACCGCCATTGTGAAGTTTTATATATCTTATTTTTGCCATTTAGAACATTCCTTATATATATATTTTTTAGTAAACTGAAAGAGACTTTCAAAATTATCATCAAAATATGGTCCGTACTCAGTATTATCTTCACCTACGTACGAAAATGAATTTAAACCAACAATATTATTTTTTTCGTCAAACCATGCCCCGCCAGAACAACCTTTGTACATAGGATTATTTAACATTTGTACTATGTTATTTTTTATATAGCCTTTTGTGCCGTCAACTTTTTGCATACGTTTGGCGTTATCATAGTTTGAGGGATAGCCTATAGCCATAATTTTTTCTGTTGGAAATTTAAGAGCATAACTTAAATTTTGGCTTTCTTTTGAGTCGGTTATCATAAGTGAGTAGTCAAAGCCATAATTATGTTTAGAGCGCCAATCTGTTTTTATACAGACAGCTCTAATAGGATGTTTGTTTCCACCACCATTGTTATAAGCCTCTTTAAACATAAAATTTTCATAATAATTGCCGTTTTCGTAATCAAACACACAGTGAGCTGCTGTAAGTATTATAGCATTATCGCCGCAAAACTGAGCGCTGGCAAAATAGTCATTTCCATTGCTGTCGCTAAAAAATAACTTTCCGCACAGTTTAAAAGGATATTGAGTTACATCCGCTCTTGTTACGGTTCCAACAGTGTCAATTTTTGAAGGCTTAAAATTAGGTGGAAGGTTTATAACAATGTCTTTTGGTTTAGCGTTTTTAATTCTGTCTTCAGACCAATACTCGGCGGAGTTTTTAAGTTCCGCTTTACTAAAAATTACAAGTTCGTTTTCAGAATTTTTTAATATCTCCATAAACTACCTCTTTCGTGATGTTTATTTAAAAACTTTACAAATAATTATATTATTTTTTTTTACTAATTTCAACAAAAATATTAAAATTATATAATTTAATTTAAAAATATTTTTTGTTAGCACTCATTGACAATGAGTGCTAACAATGCTATAATATTTTGCATAAAATATTAATGTCTTTAGAAAGGAAGGTTCTGTATGAATACACAAAACTTTACTCAAAAATCTATTGAGGCAATTCAAAACGCTCAAAGCGTAGCCATTGAATATAAAAATACCCAAATAGACCAAATTCATATTGTTTATTCTCTTTTAGCACAGCAAGACGGACTTATACCGCAAATGCTTGTTAGAATGGGAATAAGCGTAAATGCTCTTATTAATGATGTTGAAAAAGAAATAAAAAATTTGCCGTATAGTTCTAACACAGGACAAACATATATTTCTTCGGAGCTTAATATGGTTTTAGAAGAAGCCGAAAAAATGGCTCGTAATATGAAAGATGATTTTGTGTCTGTAGAGCATATATTTATGGCTCTTGTAAACAGCCCAAATAGTGCTGTTAAACGTATTTTTGACAAACATTGTATTACTAAAAACGAGTTTATGAAACAATTAAAAGAAGTACGTGGAAATGCCAGAGTAACAAGCGATAATCCAGAGAGCACTTATGATGTTCTTAATAAATATGGTTATGACCTTGTTGAAAGAGCAAGAAGCAAAAAACTTGACCCTGTTATAGGGCGTGATGATGAGATAAGAAATGTAATAAGGATATTATCAAGGAAAACTAAAAATAATCCTGTGCTTATAGGAGAGCCAGGAGTTGGAAAAACAGCTATTGCCGAAGGACTTGCCCAAAGAATTGTAAGTGAGGACGTTCCTAACAGTTTAAAAGATAAAACGATATTCTCGCTTGATATGGGTTCTCTTATAGCAGGGGCTAAGTATAGAGGAGAGTTTGAGGAAAGATTAAAAGCCGTTCTTAATGAGATTAAAAAAAGCGAGGGAAAAATTATACTTTTTGTTGACGAGCTGCATACGATAGTTGGCGCTGGAAAGTCTGACGGAGCTATGGATGCTGGCAATTTGCTTAAACCTATGTTAGCTAGGGGAGAACTGCATTGTATAGGTGCCACAACACTTAATGAATACAAACAGTATATAGAAAAAGATGCTGCGCTTGAAAGACGTTTTCAGCCTGTTATGGTAACAGAGCCTACAGTTGAAGACACTGTGGCTATACTTAGAGGTCTTAAAGAAAGATACGAGGTGTTCCATGGTGTAAAGATACAGGACCAAGCTATAATAGCGGCGGCTACACTATCAAACAGATATATAACTGACAGGTTTCTTCCAGATAAGGCGATAGACCTTATTGATGAGGCTTGTGCAATGATAAGAACTGAAATAGACTCGATGCCTACTGAGCTTGATGTTATAAGAAGAAAAATAATACAACATGAAATTGAAGAGGCCGCTCTAAAAAAAGAGAATGACAAACTGTCGGTTGAACACCTTAATGATATACAAAAAGAGCTTGCTGAGTTAAGAGAAAACTTTAATGCTCTTAAAACTAAGTGGGAAAATGAGAAAAGCTCTATAGACAAAGTACAGCTTTTAAAAAGTCAAATAGAGAACATAAACGCTGAAATAGAAATGGCTGAAAGAAAATATGACCTTAATAAAGCCGCAGAGCTAAAATATGGAAAACTTCCACAGCTAAAAAAAGAGCTTAAAGCCGCAGAGGAAGAGGAAAATGGTGAGAATAAAAACTCTCTTTTAAGAAATAAAGTAACAGACGAGGAAATAGCTAAAATAATTGAACGTTGGACAAAAATACCTGTAGCTAAACTTGTTCAAGGGGAAAGAGAAAAACTTATGAAAATGGAGAGTGTACTTCACAAGCGTGTGGTTGGTCAGGACGAGGCTGTAACAAAAGTGGCTGAGGCTATATTAAGAAGCAGAGCAGGAATACAAAATCCTAACAGACCAATAGGTTCTTTTATGTTTTTAGGTCCTACAGGAGTTGGAAAAACAGAACTTGCAAAAGCACTTGCCGAAAGTCTTTTTGATGACGAGAAAAATATAATACGTATTGATATGACAGAACACATGGAGAAATTTTCTGTATCAAGACTTATAGGAGCGCCTCCGGGATATGTGGGATATGAAGAAGGCGGTCAGCTTACAGAGGCTGTAGCAAGAAGACCATACTCAGTAATTTTGTTTGATGAGGTCGAAAAAGCGCATCCAGATGTGTTTAATATACTTTTACAGGTGCTTGATGATGGAAGAATTACAGATTCTCAAGGGCGTACGGTTGATTTTAAAAACACAATTATAATACTTACGTCAAACTTAGGCTCTCAAGATTTGCTTGAGGGAATAGAGGAAAACGGCGATATAAATAATGATGTTAAAGAAAAAGTAAATGAACTGCTTAAACATCATTTTAGACCAGAATTTTTAAATCGTCTTGACGAGATTGTAATGTTTAAACCTCTTACAAAAGATAATATAGCAAATATAGTGGAACTTATTATTGAAGACCTTAACAGGCGAATAAGCGACAAACAGCTTAGCTGTACTGTTAGCGGCGAGGCTAAAAAATTTATAGTTGAAAATGGTTATGATATGGTTTATGGCGCTCGCCCTCTAAAGAGATATATACAGCAAAATGTTGAAACGCTTATGGCTAAAAAGATAATAAGTGAGGACGTGGCTCCTAAAACTGTTCTTAAAGTTGATGTTATAAACGATAAACTTTCTGTTGATTGTTAATTTAAATAGTGATTTGAGTCCGGTCGATATGACTGGACTCAAAATATATAAAAAGTATTTTGTGCTGACTTTTATTGCTTTTTTCAGTTTTCTGTATTGAGAGGAGGCACTCTCAATTTTTTTTAATTGTCATTTTGGTGACAGCCAAAATAAAGTTAAATTTCTTTCGTCTTATTTCTTTAAATAAATGAAAGAAATGATAATCAATGTCATATTGTTACAGCCAGACTTTTTGTTTTTGGGCTTGTCCGTTTTTAGTACAATTTGCGGTTGAAAAAGTTTAAAGCTCTACAGTTTTCTACAAAATCTATTCGGTTATGGTGGTATATTTTCATTAAGACAAATTAAACGACTTTCGCAACTAAAGCGAATTTTTAAATATACCAACGAAAAGAGGAGGAAAGTATTGTGGAACAGGATTTTGAGAGTAGCCTTCTTAGCCGAAAAGAATTTTCATTTCCTACTAATATTAAGCAAATGGGAAATATAGATAAGCAAATAAAAATTTATATTGAGGATTATGTTTACACATACATATATCAATACGCTAAAACAGGTGGTTCTAAAGAAAAACTTATTATACTTGTTGGTGAACACACTTATGTAAATGATTATGATGTTGTGCTTGTAAGCGGAGCCATACAAGGAAAATATTCTGAAGGGGAAAACGGCGTACAAAAATTTACTGAAGAAACTTGGAATTACATAAATGAACAAATGGAAAAGTTTTTTAGTGATTTGTGTGTGCTTGGCTGGTGTCATGTACAGCCGGAATTTGGAATATTTATGATGGCACGAGACGAGTTATTTCATAAAAAGTGTTTTAAAAGCAAGTATCAGGTTTTTTGTACTATTGACCCTATGGAAAGACAGGAGTGTTTTTATACATATAATTCTGATATGTCATCTCTAAGACCGGTAAAAGGATATTTTATATATTATGACAAAAATGAACGTATGCAGGAATATATGCTTGAAAACAGCATTTCAAAGCCTAAAGATGATTTAGTTTGTGATGATGAGATTTGCGAAAACAATAAAAATGAGAATACAAAAAATGAAACAAGAACAGAAACAAAAGTAATGCCAAAAAAAATAGACAGAATAGACGCCGCATCAAGAATAAGAAAAGTTATTAGCAAAAAAGAGGAGTTTGAACGAAAAACAAAACGTGGAAAAAATACGGCTTTTGCTGCTGTAACAGGAGCTTTATGTGCCGCTTTTATATTTATAAGTATTAATGTGGCACAAAGTGTAGAAAGAATACATAATCTTGAAAAAGAGGTAGGAATTGTTAAGTATTCTTATGACAGTATAAACTCACTTATGGAGGATACGGCGGCGCAAGTGTTTGCTGTAAAAGCAGAAGAGGAAAAACGTGCCGCTGAAGAAGAGCGTAAAAAACTTGAATTAGAAGAGCAAGAAAGAAAAGAGCAAGAGGAGCAAAAAGAGGAAGAAAATAAATACGATGTAAGCAGTATATATACAATAAAATATGGAGATACTCTTTGGGCAATATGCAACAATTATTACGGCTCTCCAGAAATGCTTACAACTGTTATGGAAATCAACTCTATTACTGACGGCGAAAAACTTAATGCCGGTGACAGAATAGTTTTACCTAAAAAGGAATAAAGAGCATTTGAGTTAAAAAAATAAGTTTGGATAAACTGCTTTAGCAAAATATTGTATATAACTTAAAGTAATAAGACTTTTAGTGTGGGTATCGCCCACAGTTTTTAGTATAAAGAACCCCTTAAAATTTTGTTTGTTTTGTGTTAAAATACAGTATAGCAAACAATTTTTTAAAGGGGGTTTTTTATGCGAGCAAGCTGGGATGAGTATTTTATGCAAATCGCTGATATAGTTAAAACACGTTCTACTTGTATTAGGCGACAGGTGGGTGCGGTAATAGTAAAGGATAACCGCATAATAACAACAGGATATAACGGTGCACCTACAGGCATAGAGCATTGCTGTGACAAAGATAGTTGTCTTAGAAGTGAAATGGGAGTTCCATCTGGTGAGAGACATGAGCTTTGCAGAGCTTTGCACGCCGAGCAAAACGCAATTATACAGGCGGCTAAAATAGGCGTTAGCACAGAGGGAGCCACACTTTATGTTACATTACAGCCATGTGTTATATGCGCTAAAATGATAATAAATTCTGGCATAAATACTATTGTTTATAAAGGCAATTATCCGGATGAGCTTTCTTTAAGTATGATTAATGAAGCTAAAGTTAAACTTATAAAAATGGAGGAATAAAATGAAATTAATTTCGTGGAATGTAAACGGAATTAGAGCGGCAGTAGGAAAAGGATTTGAGGAATACTTTAAAAATGCACAAGCCGACATATTTGCTATACAAGAAAGTAAACTGCAAGAGGGTCAAATAAATTTGGTTACTGAAAATTATTATCAATACTGGAATTATGCCGAGAAGAAAGGATATTCTGGAACAGCAGTTTTTACAAAAATAAAGCCGATTAATGTTTTTTATGGTATTGGAAAAGAGGAGCACGACACAGAGGGGCGTGTTATTACACTTGAGTTTGAGAGTTTTTATTATATTACTGTGTATTCTCCAAACTCACAGTCTAAAAACGCAAGATTAAGTTATAGAATGGAATGGGAAGATGCTTTTAGAGAGTATGTTGTAAAACTTGATTTAAAAAAACCGGTTATACTGTGCGGAGACCTTAATGTGGCGCATAAAGAGATTGATTTAAAAAATCCAAAAACAAATGTAGGAAACGCTGGCTTTACTAATGAGGAAAGAGAAAAGTTTACAAAACTTTTGGAAAGTGGTTTTGTTGACTCTTTTAGATATTTTTATCCAGATTTAGAAGGTATTTACTCATGGTGGAGTTATAAATTTAACGCCCGTAAAAATAATGCCGGCTGGCGAATAGATTATTTTTTAGTTTCAAAAAAAATAGCCGATAAAATGAAAGATGCTTATATATACACTGATGTTTTGGGTTCTGACCATTGTCCTATAGCTCTTTTAATTGACATATAATAGTTTGAGTAATTTAAGCTATTTAAATATCTCAATAATAGATAAAAAATTAACGATATTTTACCGCGTATATCCAAAATTAACTAATTTTAGACATTATTTAAAATCTAAATATTAAATGCAGTAAAAAAATTACCAAAAATAACGGATATATTTACTTAAATAATTTTATTGTAGCATATTTATTAAAAACAAGTTATATTTTTTGAGCATATTAAATAATAAAAAAAGAAAAAAGACATATATAGTGAATAAAAATGTGATATATTAGTATAAATGTGATGTTTTTATTAAATTTGGTAATAAAAACCGCACTGTATTTATGTTTTATTAAATAAATACATTTGTTTTTTAATAATATTTGTATTTTGTATGTATTTAAAAACTTAATTTTGTTGTTATAAAAATGGTTGTGCCGTTATATATTTAACTGTTATGGAAATAAATATTTGCTCTTTAGTATTGATTTTTTAAACATCAGCGGCTATAATAAAAGTATATAAAGTTATTTTACTTTTTAGTTAAATTGATGACAAAAATGTTATGTCGTTATTTAACTTAGCAGATTAGAGCGGCTATTAGTATTTTTTGGTTTGCCATTAAAGGAGGAACTTAAATGTACGTGTTAGGTTTGGATGTTGGTTCAGCCTCGTCCAAAGTTGTAATTCTTGATGACGACAAAAATATTGTGTCTTTCAGCACTGTACAAGTTGGTACGGGGTCTACAGGTCCGGCAAGGGCACTTGAGGAAGTTTTTAAAAAGACAAATGGACTTAAAATTGAAGATATGACAAAAATTGTCGCTACAGGCTATGGCAGATACGCTTTTGAAAAGGCAGATAAGCAAATTAGCGAAATAAGCTGTCATGCTAAGGGTATTTTTCATCTTGTACCTACAGCAAGAACTATTATAGATATTGGTGGTCAAGATGCTAAAGCAATTCGTCTTGACTCAAGAGGAGCTGTAAGTCAATTTTTTATGAATGATAAATGTGCCGCTGGTACAGGAAGGTTTCTTGACGTTATGGCAAGAGTTCTTGAGATAGAAATTACTGATATGGCTGAATATGACAGCCGTGCTAGCGAGGTAGTAAACGTAAGCAGTACATGTACGGTTTTTGCCGAAAGTGAGGTTATATCACACCTTTCAAATAATATTCCTAAAGAGAATATTATAGCGGGTATACACGCATCAGTAGCCAGCAAGGCCTGCGGTCTGGCCTACAGGACAGGTCTTGAGGACGATATAGTCATGGGTGGAGGCGTTGCTCAAAACGCTGGCGTTGTAAGAGCTATAAGCCGTGAGTTAAGAAGACCGGTTATAGTTGCGCCTAATCCACAAATTACAGGCGCTCTTGGAGCTGCTCTGTTTGCTTATGACGAAGCTAAAAAACATTAATTTTAAAGGAAAGAGGGATTTAAATGACTGAAACAGAAGGTATGAATGCAAAACAAAAATTAGCCTATTATCTTGACAAATCCTATGCGGACGCTAATGCGGCACACAGCAAAGGCGAGCTTGTATGCTGGTCATCATCTATTGCTCCAGCAGAATTTTGCGTTACTATGGGTATACATATGCTTTACCCAGAAAACCACGCCGCTGCTGTAGGCGCTAAACATGGCGCTATTGAAATTTTGGAGCTTGCTGAAAGAAAAGGCTATACAATGGACAACTGTTCATATTCAAGAATAAACTTAGCTTATATGGACCTTCTTGTAGAAGAAAAGAAAACAGGAAAGACTCCAGAGGCTCTTCAAAAACTTGACGAGCTTAAAGTACCAAGAATGCCACTTCCAGACATTATTATTACTTGTAACAACATCTGCAATACTCTTCTTAAATGGTATGAGAACATAGCTGTAAGCCTTAATATACCATACATAATTATTGATACTCCTTATGTTCATGACTGGCCAATTCCTCAACATACTATAGATTATATGAAAGAGCAGTTTAAATACGCTATTAAACAGATTGAGGACCTTACAGGCAAGCCTTTTGATTATGAGAAATTTGTAAAAGTTCAGGAGCAAACACAACGTTCTGTAGCAGCGTGGGACAGAGCTATGGGTATGGCAGCTATAGTTCCTTCACCTTTAAGCGGATTTGATATGTTTAACTTTATGGCTCTTATAGTTTGCGCTCGTTCACAATTTGCTGCTGAAGACACATTTAACACACTTGCTGATGAGCTTCAAGTAAAAGCTGACGCTGGTCAAGACGCGTTTAAAGGCGGAGAGAGAACACGTATTGCATGGGAGGGTATAGCAGTTTGGCCATATCTTTCACACACATACAAAGCTCTTAAAAATCTTGGAATGAACATGGTAGGTTCTACTTACCCTGGCGCTTGGTCAATTCATTATGAAGTAGGCGATTTAGGACAAATGGCTGCTGGCTACTGCAAGATGTATTCAAATACCTGCCTTGATAACAAGGTAAATGTAATATCAGATGTTCTTATTAACACAAACTGCACAGGTATACTTTATCACCTTAACAGAAGCTGTAAACTCATGAGTTTCCTTAACGTAGAAACGGCTGAAATACTTAAAGAAAAAACTGGTATTCCATACGCAAGTTTTGATGGCGACCAAACAGACCCACGTAACTTCTCAGAGGCTCAGTATGACACACGTGTTGAGGCACTTTCGGAGGTTATGGAGCAGATGAAAGCTGAAAAAGCTAAGGCTTGATTTTAATAATACGAGGAGGCGTTATTCATGAGTAAAGTTGACACAATAATAGCTGAATTAGAAGCTATTTCTAAAAATCCTAAAAAAGCTATGGATGATTTTAAAGCTAAAACTGGTAAAGGCGCTGTCGGCGTTCTTCCTGTTTACGCTCCAGAAGAAATTGTTTATGCTACAGGTTATCTTCCTATTGGAGTATGGGGCGGCAAAAAACAAATATCAAAAGCAGCTACATATCTTCCAGCATTTGCTTGTTCTATAATGCAGTCTATTATGGAGATGGAAATTGATGGCGTTTATGACGAGCTTGCTGCCGTACTTATTTCATCGCCTTGTGATACACTTAAATGTTTTGGACAAAAATGGAAAGGTAAATCACCTGTTATACAGTTTGTTCATTCACAAAACAGGAACATTGAAGCGTCAAACACATTTATGGTTGAGGAATACAAAGTTATACGTGAGAAACTTGAAAAAATACTTGGTGTTACAATTACAGATGAAGCTATAAATAACGCTATTGAAATTTATAACGAAAACCGCGCTGTAATGAGAATGTTTAGTGACGTAGTAGCTATGTATCCACAGATTATAGACCCTATTAAACGTCACGCTGTAATAAAAGCAAGACAGTTTATGGATAAAGCTGAACATACAAAAATGGTTAGAGAGCTTATAGCTGAAATTATGAAAGAGGCTGTTGTACCTTATAAAGGCAAAAAAATTGTTCTTACAGGTATTATGGCAGAGCCAGACGAGCTTTTAGATGTATTTAAAGAGTTTGATATTGCTGTTGTAGCTGACGACCTTGCTCAAGAGACAAGACAATTCCGTACAGATGTTCCTGCTGGAACAGACCCAATGGAAAGACTTGCTAAACAATGGCAGAACATGACGGCTTGTTCACTTGCTACAGACCGTGACAAACCAAGAGGACAATTTATTGTTGACCTTGTTAAAAAACACGGCGCTGACGCTGTTATAATCTGTATGATGAAATTCTGTGACCCAGAAGAGTACGATTATCCTATTATGCTTGAGGACTTTGAAAAAGCTAATATCAAGAACCTTAAAATTGAGATTGACCAACAGTCAGTATCAATGGAGCAGATTAGAACAAGAGTACAGTCATTTGTAGAAATGATGTAATTATATTTAAGCCCCGAGCATATCGGGGCTTTTTTAATTTTAAAATATTTTATAACTATAAACTTTTTAAAATTTAGTTTACAAGGAGTTAAAAATGTATATAGCAAATAAATACTGGAACAATTATATTGGTGATACTGATGACAGTTTAACGTTGGTTGAATATTTGGCAAGTAAAAATAAAAAAGAAATTTGTTTAAAAGAAATATTTTCTGATATAGGTTTGGATAGGCTAAATGGTAATTTTAGACAAAATAAGGAGTCTTTGACTGTTACTTTGAATAATATTGAAGAAACGGATTGTTGTGTATCTGTGGAATTTTATTATGCTATTAACGTTATTATTGATATTGCCGCTTTATTGCTTGAGTGCAAAGTAAATGGAAGTGTTGATTTACGTGAGTTATTAGATTATGATTTAGAAACAGATTTGCCTAATATTTGTATTATAGCCACACAAGAAGAATACGAAATTATAAATAAGGCTTTAAGAGATTTTATTTTTGAACCGCATGCTTACAACATTATTGGAATAGAAGGCGAAACATTAGAAACAGCAAAGATTTGTAAAAAATTGATAGAAGAATTATATTGAAGTTTTTAACAATTCAAAAATTAATTTTTGTTAGGCGGTTATATAATTTGTATAACCGCCTATCATTTAAAATTGAATAATGAAATAGTATAATTTTTTGTTATATTAACTCTTTAACATCGCTTATAACATAACTGCTATTGTTTTGTTTAAATTTAATATAATAACTTTTATCGGAATTATCGCCAGCTATTTTGAGAATTTTTAGCCATTCTTCAGTTGTTATATTTTTTTGCTCTCCGTCTTTCATAATTGTAATATTCGCATCGTCAGCAACAGTAAAACCTTCAGCTATATCCATATTCATAATAAAAGAGCCGTTATCAGTCAAATTATAATCGTCATTAACTAAAATTTGACGTTCTACTAAAACATCGTTCCCTGAAACCATTTTAGAAACAGCAGCAAGCCATTCACCTTCTGGCTCTGTGTTATACCAAAAAGCTGCCGCAGCTCTTTTGTCCTCAAACTTAATTTCAGTTGGTCCTTCATAGCCTTGATAATAAATATGAAAACTTCCAATATCATATTTGTTTGTTTTGGTGTCAACATTGCATATAAATCTAAATTTGTCAAAAACACTTTGTTTTGGCTCATTGTATTCGTAATACATAGCCTCATAGTCATTTCTTCCATTTTCTTTAGACTCTTTTATATATTCAACTTCATCAGGGTCTTTGTATGGGTTTTGGGTTATTACGTTAAGTGAAAAGTCAACAGATATTTCTTCTACTTCGTTTGATAAAGTAGTTTTATTTATGTTTTGAATATCAAATGTTATTTCGTTAAACTCATAAACACTCCAATCACTTTCTGTAATAATTGTAAATATGGCTTGGTGTAAAAAGTTCCATGTTTTCTCATCAATATCACAGTCATTGCGTTGTATTACTGTATTTAGAGGTTCTCCATTAGCGTCACGCAGACTGGAATGAATGGCGCTTGATATTACAGGTTCGTCACCATTATACTCAAATTTTAAAATTTCCTCCATTGTGTATTCTATTTTGTCGTCATCCACAAAATGATATTGTATTATGGCTTTGTCCTCATTGGCTTTTATATTATATGAGTTGATAGTTTGACTTGACGATTTAGGATTATAGTTCCATGTGTTTTTAGATTGAATAGTATTGTCATTTTTAATTTTATTTTTAAGTTTATCGTTAATAATATTGTATATTTGGCTATCGTCATTTTCTTTAACAGCATTTACCCACTTTTCAGCAAGCAGTTCGGTTTGACTTTTATCATGGCTTTCAATTTTTTCATCATTTTTATTGTTTTCGGTATTTTCTAAAATATTGTTATTTGTTTTACATGCGGAAGAAATAAGGCATATAAATATAGTTAAAAAAAGTATAGTATATGTTTTTATTTTTACGGTCATAATATTGCCTCTTTATAATG
>CATJUP010000085.1 GCA_949743655.1 uncultured Eubacteriales bacterium | reverse complement strand
TATTATGTGGCTTGCAGAACAGATTACAAACAAGGGTATTACAAATGGCTCGTCAATGATAATATTTATAAACATTGTGTCAAACCTTCCAACGGGAATAACATCACTTGTATATTTTGCAGAAGGCGGAAACGCTGCTGGTATTGCTAAGGTTATAACTGTTCTTATATTACTTTTGGCTGTTATAGTGTTTATTGTTATAGTACACGATGGCGAAAGAAGAATACCTGTACAGTATTCAGGTAAAATGGTTGGAAGAAGGTCGTTTAACGGTCAATCAACGTTTATGCCTATTAAAGTTAATACTGCTGGTGTTTTAGCTATTATATTTGCCATATCGCTTGTACAGTTTCCAGAGACTATATCACAGTTTTTCCCTGTGGGACCAACATTTAGAAAAGTTATATCGGCACTTGAGCTTACTCAGCCTATAGGAGCTATACTTTATATACTTCTTATAATATTCTTTGCTTATTTTTATACCTCTATTGTTATAAACCCTAATGAAATAGCGGAGAATATGAAAAAGAACGGCGGGTTTATACCAGGTATTAGACCTGGACAGCCTACAAGCAGTTTTATAACAAGAATAGTAAATAGAGTTACATTTATAGGCGCTGTGGCGTTTGCTATAATAGCTTTGCTTCCTCTTGTTTTGCAGTGGGTGTTTGGTCTTGATGTTGGTTTTGGTGGAACAACACTTATAATAGTTGTTGGTGTTGCGCTCGACATAGTAAAGGCTATGGAGTCACAACTTCTTATGAGACATTACAAGGGATTTTTGAATTAAATTTGATTATGGTCTAATGGGAAATGCCACAGCATTTCCCGTGACTTGAAAGTTTTTGGAGTTTTAAATAAAGAGGGGGGAAGGCTTATGAAATTGGTTCTTATAGGTGCTCCAGCGGCAGGAAAAGGCACACAGGCGAGAAAACTTATAGATAAATACAAATTAGCTTATATATCAACGGGCGATATGCTTAGAGAAGAAGTATCTAAAGGCACAGCGCTTGGGCTTGAGGCTAAAAGTATTATGGCGTCTGGTGCTCTTGTATCTGATGAGCTTATAATAGCTATAGTTAGAGAACGAATTAAAGCCGATGACTGTAAAAATGGATTTATATTGGACGGGTTTCCACGTACTGTAGTTCAAGCTGAAAAACTTGATGAGCTTATAGGCAGTGTTGACAAAGCTATATATATTAATTGTCCTGATGAGGCTCTTTTGAAAAGAATAACAGCAAGGCAGACTTGTCCTAAGTGTGGAGCGTCTTACAATAAAATTTCAGTCCCTCCTAAAGTGCCAGATATATGTGACGTATGTGGAGAAAAACTTACTCAAAGAAAAGACGATACTGTTGAGGCAGGAAAAGCGCGTCTTGAAACATTCCACAAACAAAGCGAGCCTTTAGTTGACTATTATAAAAAGCAAAACCGTCTTTTTGAGGTTGACGGAATGATAGGTATTGATAATGTGTCAAGCGCTATTTTTGCTGAATTAGGGGACTGAGAAATGGCTATATCTATTAAAACAGAAGAACAAATAGAAAAAATGCGCTCGGCTGGTAAAATACTTGTGGAGCTTGATAAGATATTAAAAGAGCATATAAAACCTGGAGTAACAACTATTGAACTTGACCATATAGCCGAAAAATTTATAAAGGGATGCGGTGCTATACCTTCTTTTAAGGGATATGGTGGTTTTCCCGGTTCGATATGTACTTCTGTAAACGAACAAGTTGTACATGGTATACCAAGCAAGAGAAAACTTATTGATGGCGATATAATAAGTATAGATATGGGCTCTATAATATATGGTTTTAATGGAGACTGCGCTAGAACATATGGGGTTGGCGATATTTCACCAGAAGACCAAAAACTTATAGATGTTACAAAACAAAGTTTTTTTGAAGGCATAAAATTCGCTAAAGCGGGTTGTCATTTGTTTGACATATCGGCGGCTGTTCAGGAATATGTTGAAACGAATGGTTTTGGAGTGGTAAGAGATTATGTTGGACATGGAATAGGAAGAAATATGCACGAGGACCCAGCTGTGCCTAATTATAAACAGCACAAGAGAGGACCTAAACTTTCAAGGGGCATGTGTCTTGCTATAGAGCCAATGGTAACTGCCGGAACGTATGAGGTAGAAGTGCTTGATGACGGTTGGACGGCGGTAACGCGTGATGGTAAAAACGCAGCTCATTATGAAAATACCATTTGTATAACTGATGGCGAACCTGAAATACTTACAATATAGAGTTTTGAGGTGAAAGAGATGAATTTTGAAACTGGTCAAATTGTATTTTCAAAAAGTGGTCACGACAAAACGCTCCCTTTCATTGTCGCAGCCGTTGAAGGCGAGTATTTATATTTGGTAGACGGCAAAAACAGAAAACTTGAGCATCCTAAACGAAAGAAAATAAAACATGTACAGGCAACAAAATATATTTGCTGGGATATAAAAAAGAAATTTGAAGAAAAAAGTTATATCCTTAACGCTGAAATCCTTAAAACTATTAAAGAGTATTGTAAGGAATTGTAAAGGAGGTCTTTTATGTCTAAAGATGACGTAATTGAACTTGAGGGAACGGTTATTGAAAAACTGCCAAACGCTATGTTTCAGGTAGAACTTGAAAATGGACATAAAATATTGGCGCATATATCCGGTAAACTTCGTATGAATTTTATAAGGATACTTCCAGGAGATAAAGTCTTAATTGAAATGTCTCCTTATGACCTTACAAAGGGTCGTATAATTTGGAGAGCTAAATAACAGAAAGGAGTAATAGCAATGAAAGTTAGACCATCTGTTAAGCCTATGTGTGAAAAATGCAGAGTTATAAAGAGAAAGGGTCGTATAATGGTTATTTGTGAAAATCCAAAACACAAACAAAAACAAGGTTGATATTTTGGGTTTG
>CATJUP010000084.1 GCA_949743655.1 uncultured Eubacteriales bacterium | reverse complement strand
CGTTAGTTACAATGGCTTCAGTACCAGGAGCACCAGTTGTAGTTGTGCCAACTGTAACTGTAGCGGCAGCACCGGCAGGACCAGCAGGACCTTGCGAACCAATCGCACCAGTAGCGCCAGCAGGACCAACAGGACCTTGCGGACCGGTTTCACCAGTGTCACCTTTAGGACCTTGAGGACCAATGGCGCCAGTAGCACCAGTAGCGCCAGCAGGACCAGCAGGACCTTGCGGACCGGTTTCGCCAGTGTCACCTTTAGGACCTTGAGGACCAACAGAACCAGTAGCACCAGTAGCGCCAACAGGACCAGCAGGACCTTGAGGACCAACAGCGCCAGTTGCACCAGTAGCACCGGTAGCACCCGTTGGTCCTTGAGGACCCATAGGACCGGGCATTCCCGCTGGTATTGTAAAGTTAAGCACAGCACGACAGCTTGTGCCAGAATTTGTTACAAGTGCTCTTGTTCCAGGAGCGCCAGTTATTGTATTACCTACCGCTACAGAAGGCGCGGTTGAATTGCAATTACAATTACAATTATTACAGTTATTGCAACTATTGCAGTTACAGTTACATGTATTGCAAGCCATAATTAAAACTTCCTTTATTAATTTTTATAATATATGATATTCAAAAAGTATTATTTTGTGACACATTTTGAGTTTAAATTAATAATTTTTTGTAAACTAAATTATTATTTATAGCTATTATGTTTGGTATTAGCTAAATATAACCGCTTTAGTAAATTTTTGGATAATAATGCGAAATTTGTTGTTTAAGTAAATTTACATTATAAAAATTGTTGTTAAAAGTTTTAGCATGAGTTATAATAATACAAATTTTAGCTATTTAAGGAGTTTTTTAAAATGAATAAACTTAATTATGATGTTATACTTTTTGATTTGGACGGTACTCTCACCGATTCTATAGACGGAATTATAAATGCTGTGTGTTTTGCCTGTCAAAAATTAGGTATAAGAATACCTAATAAGGAGGAACTTTTAGAGTTTATAGGTCCTCCTATGACACAATCATTTACATCTCATTTTGGGCTTGAGGGGGATATACTTAATAAGGCTATAGATTATTACCATAATTATTACAGCGAAAAGGGTTGGAAAGAAAACAGAATTATAAACGGAATAGTGCCTATGCTTGAAGAACTTAAAAATAAAGGAAAAATAATGGCTTTAAGCACAAATAAGCCTGATTATTACGCTAAACAGATTATGGATTTATTTGATATGTCAAAATATATGGATTTTATAGGCGGAAGCAGTTATGAGTTGGATAGAATGGTTAAATGGAAAGTTATACAATATACACTTGACAGTCTTAATATAAAAGATAAAAGCCGAGCAATTATGGTTGGTGACAGACATTATGATGTAGAAGGTGCTAAAACAGTAGGCATAGAAACAATAGGCGTTACTTTTGGATATGGAACAAGAGAAGAACTAAAAAAGGCAGGCGCTTTGGTTGTAGTGGATACACCAAATGAGCTTTGTGAGCTGTTTTGATATTAATTTATAAAGAAAGGGGAATTTTTTTATGGAAATGTCACTTCAAAACATGATAGACGCTTTAACTATGTATTATGAGGAGTCTGGATACACAGATTTTTATGAAAAAGAGATAAAATGCCGCAAGCCAGAAGAAATATATGAGCTTTATACAGAAACATTTTCGGATGAAATGGGAATATTTTGATTAGATATAAGAAGCCACTATAAAACTTATTGTAGAAAATTAAATATATAGTGGTTTTATATTATAAATTAATTGGGGGCTGATATGAAAAAGGTTATAGTTATATATGAAATGGCAGACTATTTTATCAATATTGTTGAAGACATATAAATAAAATAATTGCGGCTTATGAGACACTAAAAAATGTTTATAAATGTTTATCAAGTTTTTTGATAGGTTTAAATATTACTGTTAAATGTTGTTGTTAGTTATGAGTATTTGAATTGTGTTAATATAATAACCGCCAAAAGGTAGTTTTTAGTGGTTATTATATTTATAAATTCATTCTAAAATAGAGCATATCCACTAATTTAACACCGTTTTCATATATATCATGGTCATAATTATCCGTAAAAAAATTTTTAATACTGTGAGAGTATTTAAAACCGCATTTTTTATAAAAAGGTACTGTCAATGGACTGTTACCTGTTCCAACCTGTAAAATTGAGTATTTGTGTTTGTATTTAGATATTATAAAATCAATTAACATTTTAGCATATCCTTTATGTTGATAAGCTGGTATTGTAGCTATATTTTTGATTTCAATAATTCCATTTCCCTCATCTGTAACAACACATTCGCATTTTATACCATTGTCGTCCAAAACATACATAGTACCTCTTTTTATATATTTGTCTATCATTTCTTCTTGCTCATCAGCTAAAATAAGCAATGAAATATACTGTTTTTTATTATATTTTACCTCTTTTATTTCCAAAAAGTTCTGCTCCTAAGTAAAATTTAAAATGGATAAATTACAAAATATTATTTATATATTCAACAATTTTTGTATAGCATCTTCTTTTGAAGCTACAAAAAACAAGTCATTACCATTGTTAGATTCATAAATAAAGTCTTTTAATGGTTTACTTGTATATTGCGAGTAATCTCCATATACAGCGACTTTAAAATTGTAATTAATAAATTTTTGAATAATTTCACCAGCTATACCTGTGCTGAGTACAAAAAATTCATCACATATTAAGTTTTTGTCTATTACTATTTTTGTGGCGTCTGTTTCATATTTTACAGTCATAATCATATCTAAAGCCGACTGTGTATCAAAAATTATTTTATCATCGCTGTAAACAATAGCTATATTAGCATTGTTATTTTTAAAATGTTCGATATTCATTTTTACACTCCTTTCGTTCATAATTTAAATATGAATATTAACACAATAAATGTTATATGTCAAATTATAATATTTTGTTTGTTTGCGATATTTTAATATTTGTGATAGAATAAAAAACAACCGTTTATTAAAATGGGAGGCAATATTTATGATTAGTTATTTAAAAGGAACTCTTGAAGAAATATCCGATACAGGCATAGTTGTTGAAACAAGCGGTATAGGGTATTTTATATTAATGCCGCCGTCTATTTCGGCTAAATTTAAACTGCATTGTGATATTAAAGTTTATACATATATGAGTGTAAAAGAGGACTCTGTTTCACTATTTGGTTTTGAAAGTCAAAAACAACTTGAGATATTTAAAAAGCTCACATCGGTTTCGGGCGTGGGCTTTAAAACGGCTATGGGTTTGTTGGGTGCTGTTGGAATAAACGACATAACAGCGGCTATAGTATCCAATGACCCTGTTACACTTTGCCGCGCGCCGGGTCTTGGTAAAAAATCAGCCCAAAGAATAATACTTGAGTTAAAAGATAAAGTGTCAAATGAAGATATTTTAACAAGTGTTTTTGGTGAAAGTAATGATAGTTACTCTAACGATAACCGTTCGGAGGCTTTAGAGGCTATGACAGCTCTTGGATATAGCAGAAAAGAGGCTGTTAAAGCTCTTTCGGCGGTTTATTTGCCTGATGACAGTACATCAGTTATTTTAAAAAAAGCGCTTAAAAAAATTTCTGAAAAATAATTGGGCGGTGTTTATTAAATGGAAGAAAGAATTATAACTTCTGGCTATAGAGCAGAGGATTTGGAACTTGAGCCAAAACTAAGACCCGAAAACCTCGAAAGCTATATAGGTCAGGAAAATGTTAAAAACAATATGAAAGTGTTTATTGAGGCAGCTAAACAGCGTAAAGAGCCTTTAGACCATGTTTTGCTTTATGGTCCGCCAGGTTTAGGCAAAACAACTTTGTCAAATATAATAGCTAAAGAAATGGGTGTAAATATAAAAACAACATCTGGTCCAGCTATAGAGCGTCCGGGCGATATGGCGGCTGTTTTAAGCGGGCTTGAAGAAGGCGACATATTGTTTGTTGATGAGATACACAGACTTAATCGTATAATAGAAGAAATATTATATCCCGCTATGGAAGATTTTGTTATTGATATTGTTATAGGAAAAGGCGCGGGGGCACGAAGTGTACGTATAGATTTGCCAAAATTTACTCTTATAGGCGCCACAACACGAATAGGACTTCTTACAGCGCCATTGCGTGATAGATTTGGTGTTATACAAAGGCTGGAGCCTTATAGTGTGGATAATCTTAAAGTAATAGTAAAACGTTCTGCAGGTGTTCTTGGCATAGATATAGATGACGGTGGCGCTGAAGAAATAGCTAAAAGAGCAAGAGGAACACCGCGAATTGCCAATAGGCTTTTAAAACGTGTTAGAGATTTTGCCCAGGTAAGTTTTGATGGAGCTGTTACAAACAATGTAGCAAGCCAAGCGCTTAACAGGCTTGATGTTGATAAAATGGGTCTTGATATTACGGACAGAAAAATGCTGCTTGCAATGATTGAAAAATTTGGCGGACGACCTGTTGGTGTTGATACTTTAGCCGTATATATAGGCGAAGACCCCGAGACTATAGAAGACGTTTATGAACCTTATCTTATACAGTTAGGATATATTCAAAGAACACCACGAGGAAGAATAGCCACAAAAAGCTGTTATGAGCATTTTGGTTATGTTTATCCAGAAAACTCAGAGCAGATTAAAATAAAAGGGATTTAGCGGCTTTATTTTGTGAACACTTTCAACATATGCGATTTTAAATTAATTTTTGCTAAAGTGTATAAATAGTATCTGTACCGGATTTTTACTCTACTATAATCAAATATTTCAAAAAAACATGTGTTTATTATATAAATGTAAACTAAAATAGTTCAACTAATAACATTTACACATAATGTTGAGAGTTAAAGTACTTTAGCTTCATTTCTTTCAATAAAGAAACACGTGTTTTTTGTGTAAACATAAGCTAAAATAGTTCAGCCAATAACATTTACACATAATGGTTAAAAGTTAAAGTTCTTTCGCTTCCTTTCTTTCAAGAAAGGAAGAAGGGAAACTAATGTTTCCCTTAATTTTATAACAATTTAATTTTAGTAAAATATTACCTTACCATCTGGTTTTGTTTTAACGCTTTCATTTGTAGGTTCTTGATTTATTGTTCCCTCGCAGTCAAATAGGAACTCATTTTCAATATTTACATTAGCTTTAATTTTGGTGTCTTTAGCATTTGAGTCTATATCCATTGATATTAAAGGCGTTCCGTTTTCGGATAAAGACATATTAAAGCCAATGCCTGTCACGTTTTGTTGTGAGTCAGTATTTATATTAATATTAAAATTTATGTGGTCGCCATAACCAAGGTCTATTGACTTATTTGATGTATAACCGTTAGATGAACTCTTAAAAGCCTCGTCCGAAAGTGTGTCGGCTATGCTTCCATAAATATCAAGCATATATGTTGACATTTCTAAATCATCAAGAGGTGTTAAATCAATACATAATAATAATTGTTCATCTAAAGATACTACATCGTTTTTGTGTATTAAATCCAGAATATTAGCGTCTTGATACATATCTTTTAAATCAATGCCAATCCATGAGTTTGGTGAGTTTATGTAATTGTTAATAAAATTTGAATTTAGATATAATATATAGTTATTACCATCAAATATAAAGTTAATGTCAATATTTTTAAACATTTCTTTAATTTTTTCTATGTCCGATGTGTTTTCAGGCTCAAGCTCTCCTATAAATATATCGTTTATAAATTCATCAAGAGTATTTTCGTCAAATGACAAAACACAATTTAACTCAGCATTTTGAAACTCATCTGATTTTCCATTAATATCAATAACGCCTGACAATATTTGTTTGCTTTCGCTGTAATTATCGGACATGTTAAATTTAATAGAACCAGATATTTTTTGTTTTCCTTTAGAAATATCCTGTGAAAATTTTATAGCTTTGTTATATATGTCAAATGAACCACCGTGAGAAGCTAAAAATAAGTGTTTGTCGATTAATATAACGGCGTTAGCTGTATTGTCGTAACCTATATTTAAACCAAGTACATTGGCTAAATCACGAACAGGAACATACATAATATTATTTTGAACAAAAGGGCTTACAGCGAAAGACATTGTTTGAGTATTACCGTTTTCGGTTACTAAAATTTGGCTGTTATTAGATGAAAAAACAATATTTTTGTTTTGGTATATTACTGATGTTGAGTCGTCAGCGGACGAATATTCAGCCTCAGCGCCAATAGTGTCTGTAATTTGTCTAAGAGGCACACAGACGCTATTGTTTTTTAAAATTGGTTTGTTTATAAACTCAATTTCACTTCCATTTAAGTATACTTTTGGTGATGTTATGTTATTGGCTAAAACAGATGAGCATGAGCATAATATTAATATGGCGCTCATTAAAACTACAGAAAACTTTTTAAATAATCTCATAAATATTACCTCCTTTGTTTTTAACTTACTATTATTTAATATTATCACATATAACTAATTATTTCTATTAATATGAGATAATTTTTAAAGTTTTATTAAACGACTAAATTAATTATACCAAAAATAACTGTATATGGTAAAATTTTAATTAAAATATTAATTTTAGCATAGGAGACAAAAAATGGAATTTAATTTTCTTTACGCTTTAAATAAAACTCATAATCCAATACTTGATGCTGTGATGATAGTTTTTACTTATGCTGGTTCTTATGGAGTTTTATGGATTGTAATAGCTGTGTTTATGCTGTTTTTTAAGAAAACAAAAAAATGTGGAATGACTGTTTTGTTATCACTTATAATTAGTTTAATTGTATGTAATGTATTGCTTAAAAATGTTGTAAAAAGAAGCCGCCCTTGTTGGATTGATACAAACATTGTTTTGCTTTTGCCTGTTCCAAAGGATTATTCTTTTCCGTCTGGTCACGCTTTTTCGTCATTTGCGGCGGCTGCAAGTATATCTAATTTTGATAAAAAGTTTGGAAAAATAGCTTTTTTAACTGCTGGTATTATAAGTTTTTCAAGACTTTACATTTTTGTTCATTTCCCTACAGACGTTTTAGCGGGAGCTGTATTTGGTTTTTTGTCTGGAAAGGCGGCGTGTAAAGTTATAAAATATATTGAAAAATAGCGTAAATAACAAAAAAATTAATTTTTTTGGTTATGTTTAAGCTATTGTATAAAATTTATATATACTTGAAAATATACAATGTAATCTGTTATAATACTATACAAGTAGTTTGTCATATTAGAGCGGGAGGTTGTTGATATGGAAGAGTTTTATGACGATAACGAAAAAACATCTGGACAAATACAGATAGCTGACGAGGTTATAGCTATAATTGCTGGTACGGCGGCTTATGAGGTTGAGGGAGTTGTAACAGCCTCTAAAATTTCCGACTCCTCATTTGGGGGAATATTTAAAAAAAGCAATCCCTCAAAAGGAATAAAAGTTAATGTTGATGATAGAACGGTTGTTATAGATGCCGAAATAGCTGTTTATTATGGTATAAATATTACCGAAACTGCAAGACGTGTTCAAGAAAATATAAAAAGCGCTGTAGAGAGCATGACGGGGCTTTCGGTTATAGCTGTAAATGTTAATATTTCGGCTGTGGTAAGCAAAGAAAAGACAGACAAAGAGTCCGAATAAAAAACACTCAACCCTTGGAAATATTCGCTTTTCTAAGGGTTAGTTTAACCGACTAAGTAAGTCCCCCGCCTCTTAGGCGGTGGGGCTTACTTATGTACTCAATGGGAGTGTAAACTCCAACTGAGTACATGGCGTTTTTAAATGCTTGAGGTTATGAGTATTTTTTATGAAGTAAAAAATACGAATAGTCTTTGACTTTGTGGCGTAGAGGTTTAATTTTGGAGGTTTTTATGAGCAGAACAAACGCAAGAAAAAACGCGTTTAGTATTGTATTTCAACATGATTTTGTTGGGGCTGAAAGCATGAGTGAGGCTATAGATTTGTTTTATAGCCAAAATGAATATATAGACGATGAAGATAAAGAGTATATAAATAAAACGGTTAATGGAACTATTGATAATATTAACGAAATTGACAAAATTATATCATCATCGGTTAAGGGCTGGAGTATAGAAAGAATGGCAAAAGTGGATTTGGCTATACTTAGATTAGCGGTTTATGAGCTTAAATTTAGCGATAGCACGCCTCAAAAAGTAGTTATAAACGAGGCTGTGGAGCTTGCTAAAAAATATAGCTCTGATAAAGCGCCAGCTTTTATAAACGGTGTGTTGGGTAAAGTGGCGCGTGATGAGGTATGATTGAAAAAAAAGTTTACTCAGTATCTCAGGTAAACAGATATATACGCGATATTTTTGATACAGATGTTATACTTAACGATATTTGGATAAAGGGAGAAATATCTAATATTAAAGAACATACATCAGGGCATATTTATTTTACTCTTAAAGACAGCAACTCTGCTATAAACGCTATAATGTTTAGTTTTTACTCGTCACTTATGCCATTTAAAATTGAAAATGGTATGGATATTGTGGTTTATGGTCATATATCCTCTTATGAAAAGAGCGGAAAATATCAAATTTATGCCGAGATAATAGAACCTTTGGGTGTAGGTAGTTTAAATTTAGCTTTTGAGCAGCTTAAAAACAAGCTAAAAGAAGAAGGGCTTTTTGACAGCGATTTTAAAAGAGATATAAACAAAAATCCGCGCGCTGTAGCTGTTATTACATCACCTACAGGGGCAGCGGTAAGAGACATAATAAAAATAATAAAAAGACGAGCTCCATCAGTTGAGATAATTGTTTGTCCGGCTCTTGTTCAAGGAGAAAACTCAGCCGAAAGTATAGTTAGAGCTATAAAATATGTAAACGCCTATAAATACGCTGATACTATAATATTGGGGCGTGGCGGTGGAAGTATTGAAGATTTGTGGTCTTTTAATGAAGAGAAAGTAGCAAGGGCTATATTCGCATCCGAGATACCTGTTATTTCGGCTGTTGGGCATGAAACAGATTTTACTATAGCCGATTTTGTGGCAGATTTGAGAGCGCCCACACCTTCGGCGGCGGCAGAGCTTGCTGTAAACGACAAATGTTATGAAAAAAGAAATATACAAAACATTTATGATAGACTTAATGTTTGTATATACAAAAAAATAAATGAGGATATAGAAAATATAAATATATTTTTTGACAGAAATTTATTAAATAAAATAGATTACAAAAAAGATAGTTTAAAACAAACCGAAAGAAATTTGTGTTCACGGCTTAATTATAATTTTGATGTGAGTGTTGATAAGGCTTTATTAAAATTTAAAGCGGTTTATGAAAAAATAGAGGCTCTATCACCAATTAATGTTTTAAAAAGAGGATATACCGCTGTTTTTGATGAAAACAAAAAGAGTGTTGTGTCAGCTTTAAATTTAAAAAATGGCGATAATATAAATATAAAGTTTTTTGACGGCGATGTTAGCGCCGTTATAAGGAAAAGTGATTAAATGGCTAAAAAGAAAACTTATGAGGAGGCTTTGAAAAGCCTTGAGGAAATAGTAAAAAAACTTGAAATGGATATACCTCTTGAGGAGTCTATAAAACTTTACAAACAAGGTGTTGAAATGGCAATTATTTGCCGTGAGAAGATTGATGCTGTTGAAAAAGAGGTTATGGAACTTAAAAAAAGTTTTGATGGGAATTTTTATTTAGAGCCGTTTGATATTGAAACGGAGGAGAATGAATTTGATACTGAGTGATGAGATTAAAAGAGGCATAAAATTTGTTGACAATGGTTTGGAAAAATTTTTGCCTTCTGATAAAAATTATCCTAACATAATATATAAGTCAATGAGATACTCTGTTTTTGCCGGAGGTAAAAGGCTTAGACCAATTATGCTTTTGGCAGTTTGTGATATGCTTGGCGGTGAATTAAAAAAAGCACTGCCTTTTGCTTGTGCTATTGAAATGATACACACATACTCGCTTATACATGACGACCTTCCGGCTATTGATAATGATGACTACCGTCGCGGTAAACTTACAAACCACAAAGTATTTGGCGAAAATATAGCGATATTATCAGGTGATGCGCTTTTGGGACATGCGTTTGAGATTATGGCATGTTCTGTAGCCCAAAGCGGCGATATAAAAGAGGCTAACGCAATGAAGGCTATAGCTTTTGGCGCCGGATTAAATGGTATGCTTACTGGACAAGTAGTTGATGTTATAAGCGAAGGTAAAAGTATAGACAAAAATACTTTAGACTTTATACACATAAATAAAACTGCCGCTATGATAAAAGGCGCTTTTTCAGCAGGCGCTTATTTGGCGGGGGCTGATTACAAAATAATAAACACACTTGAGAGTGCAGCCGAGAAAATAGGTATGGCTTTTCAAATACGTGACGATATACTTGACGTTGTAGGAAATGTTAGCGAGCTGGGAAAACCTGTATTAAGCGATGAGAAAAACAGCAAAACAACATACGTAACATTGTTTGGCATTGAAAAATCTAATAATGAGGTAAAAAGGTTATCTTGTGAAGCTATTGATATTTTAAGTGATTTTGGCGAAAAGGCGGAATTTTTAGTCGAGCTTACAAAAGAACTTACGGATAGAAAAAAATAAATATACAGGCCGTAATTTGTATAAAGGAGAATATATTTGTTTATTAGGCAAGAAACACAAAGTGATTATAATGAAGTATATAATTTAATTTTAGAAGCGTTTAAAACGGCAGAGCATACTGACGGAAATGAACATAATTTGGTTGAGGCTTTAAGAAAAAGCAGTTCTTTTGTATCCGAGTTATCATTAGTGGCAGAAATAAATAAAGAAATTGTGGGTCATATATTATTTACAAAAGCGTATGTTGGAGATAACGAGGTTTTGGCTTTAGCTCCTTTATCGGTTAAACCAAAATTTCAAAAACAAGGTGTTGGAACAGCTTTGATTAAAAAGGGGCATGAGATAGCCAAAAATATGGGCTATCAATACTCTATTGTTTTGGGAAGTGAGCTTTATTACCCAAAATTGGGATATATTCCGGCAAAAAATTTTGGTATTGAAGTATTAGAGGGAATACCATCAAAAAATTTTATGGCTATTAAATTAAAAGAGAAGGTAACGCCAATTAGTGGGAAGATTGTTTACGCTAAAGAATTTGGAATGTAAAATTGATTGTTGTGAGGGAAACCGCTTTACGAAAGATGGTGTTAAATTTGAAAAAACTGCTTGACAATATTAAAAAAGCAAACGATATAAAAAATATATCTCAAAAAGATTTGCCGATTTTAGCAGGTGAAATACGTAAATTTATGCTTAAAAACATATCAAACACAGGGGGACATTTAGCGTCAAACTTAGGTGTTGTAGAGCTTACACTGGCGCTTCATTATTGTTTTGAGCCTGAGTATGACAGAATTGTATGGGATGTGGGGCATCAAGCATATACTCACAAAATACTTACTGGAAGAAAAGATATATTTAATACTTTAAGACAATATGGCGGTTTAAGCGGTTTTCCAAAACCAAATGAGAGTGTTTGTGATGCTTTTGTAACAGGTCATAGCTCTACATCAATATCGGTGGCGCTTGGTATGGCTAAAGCGCGTGACATTACAGGCGGAAACGAGAAAATTATAGCTGTTATAGGCGATGGTTCTCTTACGGGTGGTTTAGCTTATGAAGGGCTTAACAACGCTGGAAGAAGTAATACAGATATTGTTGTTATATTAAATGATAATCAAATGTCTATAGGCTCAAATGTAGGGGCTGTGTCAAAACATCTTAATGATTTAAGAATGGATAAGGCGTATTTAAGCGCTAAAGAGGGAGTACATAAATTTCTTGATAAAGTGCCTTTTGGCAAAAAAATAGATAAAGCTATCGAAAACATAAAAGATGGATTGAAATATGCCTTAGTATCGGGTATTATGTTTGAGGAATTAGGTTTTAGGTACATAGGTCCTGTTGACGGGCATGATATAGACGAACTTATAAGTATATTTAATAAAATAAAAGATTTGAAAGGTCCTATAATTATACATACAAAAACAATAAAAGGAAAAGGCTACCGTTTTGCTGAAAAATTACCATGGCAATATCATGGTGTGGGTGAGTTTGATATTAAAACAGGTAAAACAGTTAAAAAACAAAAAAATATATCTTATTCCAAAGTATTTGGAGACACAATAACTGCTCTCGCAGAAAACAATAATAAAATAGTGGCTGTGTCAGCGGCTATGGTATCTGGCACAGGTCTTGAGAATTTTAAAACCAAATATCCAGATAGAATGTTTGATGTAGGTATAGCCGAACAGCACGCTGTTACTTTTTCGGCAGGAATGGCTATAAGGGGATTTATACCATTTTTTGCTGTGTATTCAACTTTTTTACAAAGAGCGTATGACGAAATACTGCATGATGTTTGCCTTCAAAAACTGCATGTTATATTAGCTATAGATAGAGCGGGAATTGTTGGCGCTGACGGTGAAACACATCAAGGGATATTTGATATATCATTTATAGCACATATGCCAAACATTGTGTTTATGGCGCCCTCAAATGGAACGGAGCTTAAAAGTATGATTATTAGAGCCGCCGAAATGGATTGTCCTGTAGCTATAAGGTATCCAAGAGAGAGCATACCAGAAAAAGAAATAAAAACTTTGATTGATATTGAAATAGGTAAAGCCGAGACTATAAACGAAGGTAATAAAATAGCCATAATATGCTGTGGAACAATGATAGAAAAGTGTCAGTACGCTTTTGACAAACTTAAAACTGATGGATATAACCCTATGTTTGTAAATGCAAGATTTATAAAGCCTTTGGATATTGAAATGGTAAAAAATGTATGTTCTAAATGCGATTATGTGTTTACTGTTGAAGATAATGTGTTGACAGGCGGTTTTGGCAGCATATTTAAAAACGCTGTAAACGCTATTGGTTTTAAAAATTTTGTGTATTCGTTTGGATTTGATGATAAATTTATTGAACAGGGCACAAGAGAGCAATTATTTGAGGCTAATGGCATTGACGGAGAGGGAATTTATAAAAAAATAAAAGCTGTAATTGGAAGGTGCAAAAATGGCTGAAAAACAAAGGCTTGACATACTGCTTGTTGAAAAAAACTTAACTCAGTCGCGCGAAAGGGCAAAAGCGCTTATAATGGCGGGAGACGTATATGTTGACGGTATTAAAGAGTATAAGGCAGGAACAAAAGTTGACATAAAAAGTGTTCTAACAGTTAAAGGTTCTGACTTAAAGTATGTAAGCCGTGGGGGACTTAAACTTGAAAAAGCCATAAATGAGTTTAAAATTAACTTAGACCAAAAAATATGTATGGACATAGGCGCGTCAACAGGTGGTTTTACTGATTGTATGCTTCAAAATGGGGCTAAAAAAGTTTACTCAATAGACGTGGGATATGGTCAGTTTGATTGGAAACTTAGAAATGACAGCCGTGTGGTATGTCTTGAAAAAACAAACATACGTTATATAACAAAACAGCAAGTGCCTGACAATCCAAATTTTGCCTCAATAGACGTTTCTTTTATATCTCTTGAAAAAGTTATACCGCCGGCACTTGATGTAATGGATGAATACGCGGCTTTAGTTTGTCTTATTAAGCCTCAGTTTGAGGCAGGACGCGAAAAAGTAGGTAAAAAAGGCGTTGTAAGAGACATTAACACTCACAAAGAAGTGATAAAAAAAATAGTTGACTTTTGTTTTAACATAAAAATTAATATCATTGATATAAGTTTTTCGCCAATAAAAGGACCAGAGGGCAATATAGAGTATCTTGCTTTTTTAGATAGAAAAAAAGAGGGACTCTCAAAACAGAATGCTTATGATTTGGCAGATAATATTGTTGAAAAATCCCATTGTTCGCTTTAAAGAGGTGGCTTTATGAATAAAATAGGTATTGTGCCAAACCCTAAAAGGGAAATTAATTTTGATATTATAAATGAGCTTATAAATTATATATTATCAAAAAACATTACTCCAGTTATAGAAAGAGAAATGGCTTTTAAAATTGGGCTTGAACAGTATGCTGTTACCGAAAAAACGCTTTACTCAAAGAGTGATTTAGTTGTGCTTTTGGGAGGAGACGGCACAATACTTAGAATTGTTAAAAAAGCCATGAGATATAATTCTTTGCTTTTGGCTATTAATTTAGGTCATTTAGGGTTTTTGACTGATACTGACAAAAATGGTATGCTAAATTCTATTGAGAATGTAATTAATGGAAATTATAATATTGAAAAAAGAATGATGATTGACTCAACTGTTATTAAAGCCTCAAAAGCCAAAACATTTACGGCGCTTAATGAAGTATGTGTTTATATGGGTGGAATTGTTGAGGCGGCTGTTTATGTAAATGATGAGTATATTGATAATTTTTACGGTGACGGTATAATAGTGTCAACACCTACAGGCTCTACAGCTTACAATTTAGCGGCGGGAGGACCTATATTAAAGGCAGACTCAAACATGATAGTTATAACGCCTATATGCCCGCACATGCTGCATGCCAGAAGTATAGTTATAGGAGCCGATGATATTGTTAAAATAAGTGTAAACAGTTTTACTAACAGCAGCTTAAAAGAGGTTATAGACGGAAAACCCGTACTTGCGCTTGATGTTGGCGATGTAATTACAATACGCCGCTCAATATACAGCCTTAATATTGTAAAAACAAACAACATTGGATTTTATGATGTGCTTAGAAATAAAATGTTTGGCAAGGAGGGTAAATAAGTTTTATGAAAATAGCAAGGCAAGCCAAAATACTTGAGATAATAGAAAAAAACGCTGTGGAAACACAAGAAGAACTTGCGGTTAAACTTAAAGAAGAAGGTTTTAATGTTACACAGGCTACAATATCAAGAGATATACGTGAGATGAAACTTACTAAAATATCAACAGAGGTTGGAAAACAAAAATATTCATCTATTAAAGAAAACGGCGCAGAAGTGTCGGAAAGACTTATACGTGTATTTAAAGAGGCTGTTATAAAACTTGATTACTCACAAAATATTATAGTTATAAAAACGCTTAATGGTATGGGTATGGCTGTGGCTGTTGCTATAGATAATATGCAGGGCGGCGATATATTGGGCTCTATAGCCGGCGATGACACTATTTTTTGTGTGACAAGAGACAATGAACAGGCTATAGATTTTATTCAAAAATTGAACCGTATTATAAATGACAGGCAAATTGAGGTGTAAAAAATGCTTGGGGAGCTTAATATAAATAATATAGCGCTTATAAAACGCTCTGACATAGAATTTGAGAAAGGATTAAATGTACTTTCAGGAGAAACAGGAGCGGGTAAATCTATGGTTATAGGCTCTTTGGAGTTTGCTCTTGGCGGAAGAGCGACAAGAGATTTTGTAAGAGAGGGCGAGGAAAAAGCAACTGTTGAGGCTGTGTTTTATGATGTTTCGGAACAAGTGTTAAAATGCGCTGCAGAAATGGGCGTTGACTGTGAAGACAAAACTATTATATTACAAAGAACAATTAACAAGTTTGGAAGGACAAGCGGAAGAATTAATGGCGTTACAGCAACGGCGTCTATGCTTAAAAATATAGCTGAAAAATTGATTGATATACACTCTCAGCATGAGAGTCATTCTTTGCTTAACTCGGCTAATCATATAGATGTTTTAGACAGGTTTTGTATGCCCGAAATTTTGGGCTTAAAAAGTGAGTTATCCGAACTTATATATAAATATAAAAAAATACGTGAAAAACTTAAAGCAGTTAGCGGTGACGAAAATGAGAGAAAAAGAAGAATAGAACTTCTTGAATATAAAATATATGAAATTGAACAGGCAGATTTATCAAGCGATGAGGAGGAAAAACTGAATTTAAGGAAAAAAACGCTTTTGTCAGCCGAAAAACTTATAAAACACTCATCTCAATGTCTTGCTCTTTTATATTATGGTGGCGAAGGGGATTTGTCAGCTATTGATAGATTATCTGCGGCACTTAAATTATGCGGTTCTATGGTGGCTAATGACGAAAGTTTAAGCGATGTGTATGAAAATATTGATGAATTATACTCAAAGTTACAGTATACTTCTGATAGGCTTAAAAGTTATTTGGATGATATAAACGCTGACCCAAATGAGATAAATAAAATAGAGGAAAGACTTGATTTAATTTATAATATTAAAAAGAAATATGGCGCTGATTTTAACGAAATAATGGAAAATCTTAAAAAGGCTAAAGAAGAACTTGATTTTATAAACAACAGTGAGGAAATAAGACTTAAATTAAATGCCGAGAATGATAAAATAATAAATAGTATAAAAAATATATGCGATAAAATTACTGATATACGAAAAAACGCCGCAAAAAAACTTCAAAAAAGAATTACAGAAGAATTAAGAGATTTAGAAATGAAAAATGCCATTTTTGAAGTGTATATTACTCAAAAAGACAGTTTTAACTCAAAAGGGCGAGACAATGTTGAGTTTATGATTTCAACAAACGCTGGTGAAAGTTTAAAACCGCTTTCAACAACGGCATCAGGCGGAGAGATGTCAAGGGTTATGCTTGGGCTTAAAACGGTTATTTCTGGAAACGAAAATATAGACACTTTTGTTTTTGATGAAATAGATACAGGAATAAGCGGAAGAACAGCTACTAAAGTAGCTGAAAAAATGGCTTATATATCAAATAAACAGCAAATATTGTGTATAACTCATCTTCCTCAAATTGAGGCTATTTCGGACAAGAGTTTTTTAATAGAAAAAAGTGTTGAATCTGAAAAAACTGTTACTAAAGTAAAAGAACTTAATTATAATGATAAAGTAAGTGAGGTATTGAGACTTATGGGTTCTAACACTACTGATGCTGGTATAAAAGCGGCTAAAGAAATGATTAATTTTTCGGACGAAAGAAAAAAAGCTATAAGAGGGTAATGTTTAGTTTTGTAGAGGAGTTACTATACAATTTAAAACCGCGCATACGCGCGGTTTTAAATTTAAAGTTTTTTGACTTTCTGTATATGTGTAAGCGAAAACTAAATCAGCTTTGCCAAAAACTCTTGCACATAATAGTTAAGAGCTAAGGCTCTTTCGTTTCATTTCTTTCAAAAAAGATATGTGTGTTTGTTGCATAAACATGAATTGAAATAGTTCAGCCAAAAACTCTTGCACATAATAGTTAAGAGTTAAAGTTCT
>CATJUP010000083.1 GCA_949743655.1 uncultured Eubacteriales bacterium | reverse complement strand
TACCGCAAACAAAATATGGTTCACTCAAAAGTTCGTTGGCAAGCTCCATATTGTAATTTAATATAGCCTCTCTTATTCTTGTGGAGCTTACCCGACTTTGATAAAGCTCTACTGCCGGCACGCGGATTACTTTAGCCCCATATTTTTCACCTACGGCTCTAAGCAGCTCATAATTTCCCTCAGCATTTTTACCAAAATGATAATCGTATCCTACAACAAGCACACGGCACTTCATCTGATTAAATATTATATCCGAGGCAAATTTTTCAGGTTCTGTTGACGCAAATTCAGCCGTAAAAGGATACTCAACATATAAATCAATGCCAAGTTCTTTTATAAGCTGTTTTTTTTCATCAGGGCTTAATATAAGCGCCGTGTTTTTTCTGTTACCAAAAACAAACATTGGGTGCGGAAAAAAAGAAAACACAACCGATTTAATATTTAATTTTTGGGCGTAACTTTTTGTAATGTCTATTAAAGCCCTGTGTCCTCGGTGTATACCGTCAAAATTTCCTAAAGTTATAGCTGTTGGAAATTTTTGATAAATATTACTGTTTGTTATATGTTCCATTTTATCCATATCCTTATAAAAGTATAGTAAGCGGCTTAATAAAACAGCCCTTATTGTCACACTTTGCTATGTATATGCCGTTTAAAACTAAATTACTGTCAAAAGCTATAACATTGTCTCCAATGTTTATATTGTCACTTTTTTTATCAAAAAAATGAGCATATATAGAGCCGCCATTATGTAAAAGTTTATCAGCTTTTTTGTTTATATACACTTTTTTATAGTCTTTTAACGCATTTTCAATAGTTATCAAAACAGTGTCTACATTATTAGCTTCGTACAAACTTTTTAAATCACTTAATTTAATACTGTTTTGTATATCAAACATTCCACTTTTTACTCTTTTAAGAGCCGACATATATGCTCCGTTGTTTAGTTTTTTTCCTATATCCGCCGCCAAAGTACGTATATATGTTCCTTTAGAACACTCAACTAAAATGGTTATTTTATTAGGCGGTAAAAAATTTATTATATCTATGTTATATATTTCAACCTGTCTTGCTTTTCTTTCAATTTCCTGTCCTTTTCTCGCTATTTCGTAAAGTTTTTTCCCATTTACTTTTATAGCCGAGTACATTGGCGGAATTTGAGTATATTCTCCCTTAAAAGAATAAACAGTGTTATTTATACTTTCAGCGTCAAAATTAAAATCATATTTTTTTGTAATTTCTCCCCATGCGTCTTGAGTAACAGTTTCGGCTCCAAATGTTATTTCAGCCTCATACGTTTTAGAACAACCCATTATATAATCCGCTATTTTAGTGGCTTTTCCAACACATACAGGCAATACTCCTTCGGCATTTGGGTCGAGAGTTCCTGTGTGACCAACTTTTTTTTGTTCTAAAATACGCCTTACTACAGCAACAACATCATGAGATGTAAATCCTTTCTCTTTATAAATATTTATAACACCGTCCATTTATATACATCTGCCTCTTTATATTAGCTTATTTAAAACGCTATTAACAACATCATTAATAATTTTATCACCATTTCCCTCAATGGTACAGCCTGCCGCCTTAACGTGACCGCCGCCGCCAAATTTAACGGCTATTTCGGCAACGTCTATATTGTCACTTCTCATGCTTACTTTAAAAACATTTTCGCTTTTTTCGTAAACAAACACAGCAGCCTCACAGTTAGATATTCCTTTAAAATAGCTTATAATTTCCGAAAGTCCATTACTGTCAGCACCACAGTTTTTAATGTCATTCATAGTCATTAAAGAATATATTACATTGCCGTTTAAAGCGCTTTTCATATTTTCGATAGCCTTTCCAAGCGCTTTAGCCTCGGCAAACTTTCTTGTGTTGAATATTGTGTTATATATTCTGCTAAAGTCAAAATCATATTTTATAAGTTCTGACGCCGCCAAAAGAGTATATGGGCTTGTTGATGTGTGTCTAAAACCGCCTGTATCAAACACAATACCAGAATAAATACAAGCGGCTATATTATTTGGATTTTTAAAACTATTAAACAAGCCGTTAATCATTTTATATATTATCTCGCTTGTTGAAGATGCTAAACTATCAGCGTAATTAAGAGTACCAAAATAGGTATTGCTTTTGTGGTGGTCAATATTTATATTTGTACCAGCGTTTTTAAAATTCTCTTTAAAATCGCCAAGCCTTTCCACGTCTCCGCAGTCGAGCGCCACATATACATCTGGTTTAAAATCATATATACAATTTTCAACTATACCGTTTGAAGGTATAACATTAAAAGTATCCGAGTATTTTTCCAAAAACACTTTAGCTTTTTTACATTGGCTAATATCGTTAATAGCCATAGCAAGAGCGCAGGAGGCGCCTATGGCGTCGCCGTCTGGGTTTGTATGCGCCGAGACAGCGACACTTTTTGCCGACATAATTATATTTAATATTTTATCTAAAGAGTCATTGTTCATAATCGTTTGACTCCTTTTGAGTTTTATCCAAATTGTCCGACACTTGTTTTATAAGTTTATCCATTTTTATAGCGTATTCAACCGAGTCATCAAGTTTAAACAAAAGCTCGGGAGTATTTCTTAAATTAACGTTTTCTGCTAATAAATGCCTTATAAAACCAGCAGCGTTTTTAAGACCAGTCATAACACTTTGTTTTTCGTCTTCTGTACCCAATACCGACACAAAAACTTTGCAATATTTAAGGTCTTGAGTCGTTTCTACTCTTAAAACACTTGTAAGGCTTTTTACTCTTGGGTCTTTAAGCTCCATACGTATAATATTGGCAATTTCACGCGCAAGCTCATCATTTACCCTAATCATTCTTTTATTTGGACCTCTCATAATATCACCTACCTTGGAACCTCTTCCATAATAAATGTCTCAAGGTTATCGCCTATTTTTAAGTCATTAAATTTTTTAACAACAATACCACACTCATAGCCTGTGTTTACCTCTTTAACGTCATCTTTAAAACGTTTAAGGCTTTCCATTTCGCCCTCAAATATGACTATTCCATCACGAATAACTCTTATTTTAGAGTTCCTTATAATTTTTCCGTCAAGCACATAACTTCCACATATAGTACCAACACCAGACGCTTTATAAATCTGTCGTACTTCCGCATGACCTGTTACTTTTTCAACATAAATTGGGTCAAGCATACCTTTTATTGCGGCACTTATATCCTCAATGGCATTATAAATTACTCTGTAAAGACGTATATCAACCTTCTCATTGTCGGCAAAAACTTTAGCCGCTGGCTCTGGACGCACATTAAATCCTATTATAATTGCATTTGACGCGCTAGCGAGCATAATATCCGACTCTGTTATTGTTCCAACACCGCCATGTATTATACTAACACGAACTTCCTCATTTGATAATTTTTCAAGACTTTGTCTTAACGCCTCAACCGAACCTTGAACATCAGCCTTTACAACAACATTAAGCTCTTTAATATTTCCAGATTGAATTTGGCTGAACAAATCGTCAAGTGAAACTTTATTGGGAGTATTTTTAATAAGCTCTGTTCTATTTTTAGCTACAACGCTCTCTGCTACCTGTCTTGCCTGTTTTTCATTATCAGCGGCATAAAAGCTGTCGCCGGCTAAAGGCACTTCCGAAAGACCTAATATTTCAACAGGTGTAGAAGGACCCGCTTTTTTTACACGTCTTCCTTTATCGTCCATCATAGCTCTTATTTTTCCATAAGCGCTTCCTGCCACAATAGGGTCTCCCACATTAAGAGTTCCCTTTTGAACAAGCACAGTAGCCACAGGACCGCGCCCCTTATCAAGCTGTGCCTCTATTATTGTGCCTCTCGCTTTTTGGTCTGGGTCTGCTTTAAGTTCTTTCATTTCAGCAACAAGCGTAATCATTTCAAGCAGTGTATCTATATTTGTCTTTTTTACAGCGGATACAGGAACACATATTGTCTCTCCGCCCCAATCCTCTGTCATAATTCCATACTCAACAAGCTCTTGTTTAACTCTGTCTTGATTAGCTCCTGGCTTATCAATTTTGTTTATAGCTACTATTATCTCAACTCCAGCAGCTTTAGCATGGTTAATAGCCTCTACCGTTTGAGGCATAACACCGTCATCAGCGGCTACTACCAATACAGCTATATCAGTTACCTGCGCACCTCTCATACGCATAGCTGTAAAGGCCTCATGCCCTGGTGTATCAAGAAATGTTATAGGTTTTCCATTAATCTGAACGGTATAAGCGCCTATATGCTGTGTTATTCCTCCAGCCTCTCCGCTTGTAACGTCACTATGACGTATCGAGTCTAAAAGTGATGTTTTTCCATGGTCTACATGACCCATAACAACTACAACCGGTGGTCTTTCTTTAAGTTTTGACTCGTCTTCCTCTTCATCTATAAATACTTGTTCAAAAATATCTTTTTCTTCCTCAAGTTCAAGTATTACATTATATTTTTCTGCTATTTCTGACGCTTTGTCAAAATCAATATTTGTGTTAGGCGTCATAACTTTTCCCTCAAGAAAAAGTGCCTTTATTAAATCCGCTGTTTTTTTGCCTATAGTTTCGGCTAAAGCTGATAAAGTTATCTCTGGCGGTATTTTTTTTATTTTAAGTTCACTTTCTTCTTCAACAGCCTGCGGTTTAACCTCGGCTTGTTTTTGCTGTTTTTGAGGCTTTTGTTGTTTTCTTTCATCTTTAGAGTTTGGCTGCAAAAACTGTTTTTGATTATCTTTTTGGTTATTTGTTTTACGGCTAAAATTCTGTTTAGGTTTATCAAAATGTTTTTTTGTATTCTCGTTTTTGTCGCTAAATTTATTTTTTTCGTTTTTATTCGATTTATCGTTCTTTTCAGCAATATTATTTACATTATCATTACTGTTATTATTTTTGTGAACTTGTTTTTTATCGGTTTTTTCAGTATTTTTTTCTAAAGAACTGCTTTGCTGTTTTTTTGTATTTTTAAACTCTTTATTCTTTGGTTTAAAATCATTGTTCTTATTTTCATTAATTTTATTTTCATTGTTTTTGCTATTATTATTTTGGCTTTCATATTTATTTTTAGCAATGTTTTCTTCACTTTTTTGCACTTGGTCTAAATGTTTGGTATTAAACGCTTTTCTCAGTTTATCTGCAAGCTCATCATCTATGCCACTAAAATTTGTTAGTGTAACACCAAATTCTTTTGCTTTATCTATAACAGTTTTACTGCTAACATTCAATTCTTTTGATAACTCATATGTTCTTAATTTCGGCAAAAGCTCCACCTCCTACTACAATCATAACTTATATCAGTCAGTATTTGACAGTTCCTTCAAACGCTTAGCAAACCCCTCGTCAGTTATAACAATAGACGAGCGAATATCTTTTCCAATTATATTGCCCAAATCCTCTTTATTACATATATATATAATATCTATTTTATAAAAATCCGCGGCGTTAGCGAACTTTTTTTTTGTGTTTTCTGACGCATTACAGGCTACAATTATTAATTTAGCGTTTTTACTTCTTATAGCATTTATACACGAAAATTCTCCAGAAACAAGTTTTTTAGCTTTTTGGCAAAGTCCAACAAGCGACAAAAATTTATTATTTGTCATCGGCACTTAAAAGCTCCTTTCTAAAACTGTCATAAACCTCTTCTGGAACAGACGTTTTAAAACTTCTCTCAAGACCTTTCGTTCTTTTAGCTTTTTCTAAACATTCCAAATTAGGGCATATATAAGCGCCGCGCCCTGGTTTTTTTCCAGTAAAGTCAACGCTAAACTCTCCGCTGTCATTGCGCACAACTCTTACAAGAGAACGTTTATCTTTCATCTCCTGACAACCAGTACATTTTCTAAGGGGTATAGTTCTTTTTTTCACAAAAAACACCTCCTTTACTGCTGTTCAGTTGATGTTTCTGTATTATCCGCGATTTGTGTTTCATTTTGATTATCATCTGTTAATATTTCCTCAAAACTATCGCTTTCATAATCATCTTCAATAAATCCAGTTTCTTTAGCCTGTGTTTCGCTTTTAATATCTATTTTCCAGCCCGTAAGTTTAGCCGAAAGTCTAGCATTTTGTCCTTCGCGCCCTATAGCCAAAGATAATTGATGGTCTGGCACAACTATTTTAGCACTTTGCTCCTCTTTGTTAATTTTTACAGTTACTACTTTAGATGGACTAAGTGCTGCTGCTATAAATACTTCTGGTCTTTCGTCCCATTCTATAATATCTATTTTTTCGCCATTAAGCTCACTTACAATTACATTTACTCTACAGCCGTTTTGACCAACGCAAGCACCCACAGCATCCACAGTTGGGTCTTTTGAGCAAACAGCTATTTTTGTTCTTGAGCCAGCTTCACGAGCTATACTTTTTATTTCAACTATTCCTTCATGAACTTCTGGCACCTCTTGTTCAAAAAGGCGTTTAACAAGTTCGGGGTGAGTTCTGGATATATAAATTTGTGGTCCTTTTGTAGTTTGTTTTACCTCAAGAACATATACTTTTATTCTTTCGGCAAAATTATATTCCTCTTTAGGTATTTGCTCGTTTGGCAAAAGTATGGCATCAATTTTTCCAAGCTGAACAATTACGTTTTTCTTTTCATATCTTTGAACAATACCCGTTATAATATCTCTTTCTTTTGTTATATACTGATTATAAAGTATTTCTCTTTCAGCCTCTCTAAATTTTTGCATTACAACCTGTTTAGCTGTCTGTGCCGAAATTCTTCCAAAATTCCGCGGTGTTATAACCTCGTTATATACGTCTCCTATATGATATGGACCCAATATTTTTGCCTCAATTAATGATATTTGAGTATATGGGTCTTCCACAGTCTCAACAACCTCTTTTTGGGCATAAACAGCAACATCTCCCGTTT
This sequence comes from uncultured Eubacteriales bacterium, assembly GCA_949743655.1. Classification (GTDB taxonomy): domain Bacteria; phylum Bacillota; class Clostridia; order Lachnospirales; family Anaerotignaceae; genus Neoanaerotignum_A. The sequence goes on along the minus strand of CATJUP010000083.1, from coordinate 2,249 downwards.
CTCTGTTTATTTCCACTTTTACGTTTTGGGAAGAACCAAAATTTTTTTTACAAGCCGAAACAAGTGATGCCTCTATAGCGCTGAATATAATCTCTTTATCAATACCTTTTTCTTTTTCGATAATGTTAAGAGCCTCAATAAATTCAGCCTTATCAACCTTATCCATTTTTTTACAAACCCTCCTTAAAAAATTACCGCAAGCCGTACCGCCGCAACACTTTCACGACTAAAACTAATTTCGTTGTTGTTATCATCAATTATTATAATGTTATTATTCATTAGGCACTTAAGTTTGCCCTGATACTCTTTTGAACCATTTAAAGGCTTATAAAGCTTTAAATCAACAATTTCTCCCGCAAACTTTTCAAAATCCGAGTCTTTTTTAAGAGGTCTGTCAAGTCCTGGAGAGCTTACCTCAAATATATACGCTCTGTCTATAGGGTCATTAATATCAAGTATTTTTTCCGCCTCTTTGCTAAATATCTCACAATCGTCTATTGTAATTCCGCCCTCTTTATCTATATACACTCTCAAGTAATAGTTTTGACCCTCTTTTAAAAACTCAACATCAGTTATATCAAAACACATGTCCTTTGCTGTTTGTAACAAAAGAGCCTCAACTTTATTAGCTGTATTAGCAGTTTTTGACATTATACCACCTCTTATTAAAGTAAACAAAAGAGTGGGCAAACCCAACCCACTCTCGTTAAACAACGCTATTATCACTTTTACATTATATCACTTAAATATCGTTATTGCAACAAAAATTTTTATCCGTATAGTTTTATTTGTTTTACAAGTATTTAAATAACAATATTTTAGGCTCTATTCAATATTCGTATACTATATTAGAACTTATCAAATATGTATATATAAAATCACTTCCAAAAAATTATCAACAAAAAAGGCAAAAACATTTAAAACCAATGACTTTTGCCTTTTTATATATTATCTGTAAATAATATCGCTTCTCTTAGGTCCGTTTGAAACAATAGTAATATTGTAACCAAGCTGTTTTTCTATAAACTCAATGTAATTTCTGCAATTTTCAGGCAAATCGTAATAATTTTTAACACCTCTTATGTCACTTTTCCAGCCTGGAAGAGTTTTGTACACCGGTTTAGCTTTTTCTAAAAGCGGAGTAACAGGGAACTCATTTATAACTTTGCCGTCAATCTCATATCCAACACAGACAGGGATTTCATCAAGGTATCCCAAAACATCAACAACAGTAAATGCTATATCTGTAGTTCCCTGAAGCATACAGCCATATCTTGCTGCAACACAGTCAAACCAGCCCATTCTTCTTGGACGACCTGTAACAACTCCAAACTCTCCCGCGTCTCCGCCTCTTTTACGCAGCTCGTCAGCCTCATCTCCAAATATCTCACTTACAAAAGCCCCACCGCCAACAGCGCTTGAGTATGCTTTAACAACAGTATAAACTTTTTCTATTTTATGCGGCGGTATTCCAGCGCCAACAGCACCAAAACCAGCAAGTGTTGAAGAAGATGTAGTCATAGGATAAATACCATGGTCAGGGTCTTTAAGAGCGCCAAGCTGACCCTCAAGAAGTATTTCTTTACCCTCTTTTATGGCTTTGTTAAGATATTCAGCAACATTGGCTATATAAGGCTCTACAAACTTTTTGTAAGACATAACCTCTTTAAAAATTTTTTCCGGCTCTAAAAGCGGTTTTTTATAAAGATGCTCAAGCAAAACATTTTTAATACAACAAGCTGCCTTTATTCTTTCCATAAGCAAAGTCTCATCAAAAAGGTCGCATATTTGTATGCCAATTTTAGCGTATTTATCTGAATAAAAAGGGGCTATACCACTTTTTGTAGAACCAAATTGTTTGTCGCTAAGTCTTTCCTCTTCAAGCGTGTCAAAAAGTATATGATAAGGCATAAGCAGTTGTACTCTGTCAGAAATAAGTATTTTAGGCTCCTTTATTCCGCTTGATTTAATATACTCAAGTTCTTTTACAAAATAAGGAACGTTAAAAGCCACTCCGTTTCCTATTATGTTTACAGTATTTTTATTAAAAATCCCCGAAGGCATTTGATGAAGGGCATGTTTGCCATAATCATTTATTATAGTGTGTCCGGCGTTGCTTCCGCCTTGAAAACGTATAACTATATCAGCGTTTTCGGCAAGAACATCCGTTATTTTACCCTTTCCCTCATCGCCCCAGCAAGAGCCAACAATAGCTTTAACCATTTTGTATCACTCCAAATCAATATTTT
>CATJUP010000082.1 GCA_949743655.1 uncultured Eubacteriales bacterium | reverse complement strand
TTTTTTGGTTATAAGTTTGGAAAGTCTTCTATTAGCATAAAGCAACCAGCGTCTTTGTGTTATACCATTTGTTTTATTATTAAATTTCTCTGGGTAAATTTCGTAAAAATCTTTAAGCTCCTGATTTTTAAGTATTTTAGTATGCAGCTCCGCAACGCCGTTTACACTATGGCTGCCAACAATAGCAAGATGCGCCATTCTTATTTGTCCATCAGCTATAATAGCTATTTTACGTATTTTGTTGCTGTCGTTTCCATATTTTTGTATTATCTCCAAACAGAACCTTCTGTTTATTTCCTCAACTATTTGATAAATTCTTGGAAGAAGTCTGCTAAAAAGCTCCATAGGCCATTTTTCAAGAGCCTCACTCATTATAGTATGGTTTGTATAGCCGCATACTTTTTGTGTAATATCCCAAGCATCGTCCCATGACAAATCGTTTTCGTCAATAAGTACTCTCATAAGCTCCGCCACAGCCATTGAAGGGTGAGTGTCGTTAAGCTGAAAAGCTGCTCTGTCAGGCAGCAATGAAAAATCATTACCATGATGTTTTTTAAACTTTTGAATAACTCTTTGTATAGTTGCTGATATAAAGAAATATTGCTGTCTTAATCTAAGTTCCTTGCCCGAATAATTATCATCGGCAGGATAAAGAACCTCTGTTATTATACGCGCCATATTCTGCTCTTCAAGCGCTTTTTGATGTTCTCCCTCATTAAACTGTTTAAGGTTAATTTCGCTCTTAGCTTTTGCTTCCCAAAGCCTAAGCGTATTTACAAAATTAGTGTTATAGCCTATAACAGGATAATCGTAAGGCACAGCTATTATTGAATGACATCCCTCTTGAACAAATTTATATTCGCCGTTTTCTTTCAAAACAGCTTTTACATGTCCGCCAAATTTAACCTCAACAGAATACTCACTTCTTTTAAGTCCCCATGGATTTCCATTTTCGAGCCAGTTGTCTGGTTTTTCAATTTGATTTCCATTTTCTATTGACTGTTTAAATATACCATAACGATACCTTATTCCGCAGCCATAAGCCGGAAGGTTCATTGTTGAAAGAGAATCTAAAAAGCATGCCGCCAAACGTCCCAAGCCACCGTTTCCAAGCGCTGGTGCCGGTTCCATTTCTTCAATAACTCTATAATCTATGCCAAGTTCATCAAAAGCCTCTTTAATTGGCTCATATATAGACAAGTTCATAATACTATTACCAAAAAATCTTCCCATAAGAAATTCCATTGAGAGATAATAAACTATTTTTACATCTTTCTCATAATAAGTGTCATGAGTTTTCATCCAAATATCATTTACAACATCTCTTATAGCAAAAACCGTAGCTTGATAAATTTCTTCTGGTGACGCCTGTTCAACTGTTTTTCTGGCAAAAGTTCTAAGGTCATAAATTACCCTTTGTTTAAATTGTTCTTTTGTAAAATTCAAGTTGTTCATATAGCACCCTCCCTAATAAAAATAACAATTATACATATTTAAGCCTTTCGGCTTGCTCTTTAGCTGTAAGTGTGTCTATTATATCGTCTAAGTCACCATTAATTACAGCATCTATTTTATAAAGCGTAATCCCCGCTCTATGGTCTGTAACACGTCCTTGATGAAAATTATAAGTTCTTATTTTTTCACTTCTGTCACCTTTGCCTACCTGTGAGCGTCTTTGTTCGGATATAGCACTGTCGTGCTTTTCTCTCTCAAGTTTGTAAAGCCTTGCATAAAGCACTTTAAGAGCCTTATCCTTATTTTTAAACTGGCTTTTTTCATCTTGGCAAGATACAACTATACCAGTTGGGATATGTGTTACCCTTACCGCCGAGTCTGTAGTATTTACACACTGTCCGCCGTTTCCAGATGCTCTAAAAACGTCTATTCTCACATCATTCATGTCAATATTAACATCAACATTATCAGCTTCTGGCAAAACCGCCACAGTAGCCGTTGATGTATGTATACGCCCTCCTGACTCTGTAGACGGTATTCTTTGTACACGATGTACGCCGCTTTCAAACTTAAACCTTGAGTATGCCCCCTTGCCCGACACCATAAATATTATTTCCTTAAAACCACCCAAATCGCTTTCATTAGCCGACATAACCTCAGTTTTCCACATTCTGTTCTCGGCATATCTAACATACATTCTAAAAATATCGCCGGCGAATATAGCTGCTTCGTCTCCTCCAGTACCGGCTCTTATTTCTATTATAACATTTTTATTGTCGTTATCATCTTTAGGTAAAAGAAGTATTTTTAACTCTTCTTCAATTACTTCTATTTTGTTTTTATTTTCTGCAAGTTCATCTTTTAAAAGCGCTTTAAAGTCTTCATCATCGTTCTCGTTTAAAAGTTCTTCTGCCTCTTTAATAGTATTAACAGCGTTTTTGTACTGATCATACTTTTGTACTATGGGCTCTATCTCATTGTATTCTTTAATAAGACTTTGCCATTTTTCTTGGTTTGCTATAATATCTGGGTCGTTTATTCTCTCACCAATTTCAATATATGTTTTTTCTAATTCCGCTATATGCTCAAATAACATTAATTTATCCTCTTTTAATACCTAAAACAACTCTATTATGTCCTGAATAATCATTTATAATTTTTATGTCATCAAAACCATTTTCAATAAGTAGATTACTTACTTTTTTGGCTTGATTATACCCTATCTCATAAAATATAAATCCATTTGGTTTAATAAAATCAATCGCCTGAGAAGTTATTTTTTTATAAAAATAGAGTCCATCCTCACCGCCATTAAGAGCGTTAAAAGGTTCTTTTTTTACCTCATCAGTTAAATTATATATTTCTTTTGTCTCAATATACGGTGGGTTTGACACAATCGCGTCAAATTTTAAATCCTTACATATATTATCAAATAAATCGCTTTCTATAAATTTTATACTCTCTAAAATATTATTATGCTTGGCGTTTTTTTTTGCCATGGCAATAGCATTGCTGTTTATGTCAGAGGCAACAATATTTTTTATACCCTCTAAAGCAAGACTTATTGCTATACAGCCGCTGCCAGTACACATATCAATAATATTTTTAAAATTATACTTTTTATTATATTCAATAACTGTTTCAACAAGTATCTCTGTATCTGGTCTTGGTATAAGCACATTTTTATTAACAAAAAACTCGTTGCCCATAAATTCACACTTGCCTACAATATACTGACTTGGAAATTTTTTTAATCTAAGCTCTACCATTTCACAAAAGTTTCTAATCTGCTCATAACTAAGTTCATAGTCAGTATTGGTAATAATTTTAGTTTTATCCATGCCTGTAGCTTTCATCATAAATATATTGGCGTCAATATTATATTCGGCTATACCAGCATTTTTTAATTTTTTTTTGCCTTCACTTAATATTATCGCTAATTTATTGCGGCTCATTTTCTAAAACACCTTTCATAGCGGCTATTGCTGCCTCTATTTGTTCACCGTCCGGTTCTGCAGTTGTTATTTTTTGAAGACAAAGACCAGGAGCGCTTACTATTTTAACAATAGGCGAATCACTTTTACCAGCCCATTTTATAATCTCATAAGAAATACCGGCTACTACAGGCACTAATAATATTCTGCTTATAACCCTTAAAAGTATAGTATCTGTTCTTATAAAAAAGAAAACCACCATACTTATAATCATAACTATAAGTAAAAAACTTGTGCCGCATCTTTTATGCAGTCTTGTGTATTTTTTTACGTTTTCAACATTAAGCTCCTCACCATGTTCAAAACAATTTATAGTTTTATGTTCGGCTCCATGGTATTGAAATACTCTTTTTATTTCTTTCATTTTTGATATAATTAATAAATAGCCTAAAAAAATTAAAATTCTTATAACACCCTCAATAATACCTAAAGCCCATGTGCCAGGTATAAAAGGTTTAAAAAATCCGCCCAAAAACACAGGTAAAACAAAAAACAGCGCTATAGAAAACACAAGCGATACAGCTACACTAATATAAATTAACACATCCATAAATTTATCGCCTAATTTATTTTCAATAAATTTTTCAAACTTTCCTTTTTCTTCCGTTTCTTCCTCAATACCCGCAAGCTGAGCTGAGCGCATTATTATTTTTGTACCCATAACAAGCGACTGTATAAACGCCGCTACTCCTCTAAGTATTGGCAGCTTAAAAACACTGTTTTTTGTAAAAAAGTCATCTATATTCTCTTTTTCAACACAAATACTTCCGTCTGGTGTTCTAACAGCTAAAGCGTACATTTTTTTGCCGCGCATCATAACACCCTCAATTACCGCCTGACCTCCTATATAGTTTTTAACCACTGGTTTATCAAATGGAGTTCCTTTATATGACATAAATTAATCAGTCCTTTCACTTGGGTGATTATATCATATATTTTAAAAAAACAATACAAATTAACAAAAAATTTAAAATTTGAAATACAAAAAAAGCAAGACTTCAACCGCCTAAGGGGCGGGAAGACTTACTTAGCCGGTTAAATTAATCGAACATTATTAATAAATATTAATTTATTCAAAAATATTATTTCCCTATTTAATATAATTTATTATATACAATTATATCACTGTGTGAATTTATTTCAAGGGCTTATTTAAAAAAATTTGAAAAGGCTAATAACTTAAATAAATTAAGCTGTTTGTATTCTATTTTTATAAAAACACAAATAGCTGTTTTGTTATAAATATAACCTCCGCATTTTTTCTTGTCAAATATTTCACTGATATAGCCCTTGCGACACCTGTTCTAAGACCTGTTATTAATGTTTTTATATTTTATTTTCCTCTTTATTCATTATTTTAATGAAATACAGTTTCAATTTAAAGCTATTTTGCTTTCTTTCAATAAAGGAATGAAAATATATCAGCCATAACTTTTAAATTTGCGTTTCCACCAGACAAAAAGCAAACATTTTGAGTCCCAACATATGCCTTTTTTGACACAACGCCTGCCAATAACACCAAGCATATCAGCTATACCCGTAATGTGTATTCCCTCATTTTCTTTAATTATTTTTACAATCCCCATTTCGGTATTAACATAATTCTCGTCATCAAGCTCACATTTACAGCTCTTGTCTATATCCGAAAACTTTGTCGCTACCCTTATAAATGTATCGCTTATTCTATTATTTTCCATAAGCAAAGTGTATACATTGTAAACACTTTTGTCAATATTTTAATTAATAAATGCTTGTTAAAAAACCACCTCAATAGAGGTGGTCTTTTATTATTGTTTATTACGTTTAATTTTACGTTTTATTATTGGTTTGCTTGGTTTATTTTTAATATTATTAAATCTTATTACTTCTATAATAGAGTAAAGCACAGGTATAAATAAAAGTGTTACAAGCGTTGATATTGAAAGACCAAATATTATAGCTATAGCCATAGGTCTTTGCATTTCTGTACCCTCACCTATAGCAAGCGCCATAGGCACCATACCTATAACAGTTGTAAGAGTTGTCATAAGTATAGGTCTTAAACGGTTAGGTCCAGCCTCCTCAAGCGCCTCATTACACTCCATGCCTCTTTGTCTAAGCTGATTTGTATAGTCTATAAGTACTATACCATTATTAACAACCATACCTACAAGCATTATAAAGCCCATAAATGTTACAGAAGTTATAGTGTTTCTTGTTCCAAAAAGACCCAATACAGCTCCTGTTATAGCAAGAGGTATAGCAAACATTATTATAAAAGGATGTATAAGCGACTCAAACTGTGATGCCATTATCATATATACCAAAGCTATAGCTACAGCCAATGCTAACAACAAACTTTGGAATGTCTCTATCATAGTTTCAATATCGCCTGAAAATGAGTATGTACAATCGTCAGGCATTTGGTATGTGTCAAGCAAAGCTATTATATTCCTCTGTGCCTCACCTGTGCTTATTCCATTTACGTTTGTTCCAATAGTAATATATTTACGGCTGTCCTCACGAGTAATGCTTATAGCCGACTCATCAGTAGAAACCTCTACAACATCGGTAATAGGTATAACGCCTCTTGAGGTAGATATTGTTATTTTTTGAAGGTCATTTATATAACTTATTTTATCCTCATCATCTTTTACTATAACGTCAATCTCATCGCCATTAAGTTTGTATGTAGTAGCGGTATTTCCATTTATAGCAGTGGATAAAGTGCTTGCTATGGCTGATGTTGTAAGACCATACTGTGATGCTCTCTCTCTGTTTATTACAATACTTGCTTCAAGAACTGACGCTTCAGAAGAGTTTACAACATCTTTTGCCCATGGCTGTTTTTGTAATAATCTTTCTATGTCGTAACCAGTCTGACGTATATTGTCTATGTCATCGCCCTCTATTCTTATTTCTATAGCACTCGAACCAGAATATGAGCCCATAGCCGAACCCGACTCTGACACACTTATATCCGCACCTGCTATTGTTTTTATTCTTTCTTTTATGTCCTCAACAATTTCTTTTGTTGACCTGTCACGTTCTTCTATGTCAACAAAATTAAGCATTATAGATGCTGTGTCTGTTTGGCTTGCCCCTGTAAGCATAGATGCCGTACTTGAGCCTGCCATTATATAATACTCATCTGTTTCCGGTATATCGCTTATTCTTCGCATTATCTCATCAACAACAGCAGTTGTATCTTCTATTACAGTGCCCGAAGGCATTTCAATACTTATAGATGCTGAGCCCTCATCCATTTCTGGGAAAAGGTCAAACCCTACTATTGGCACAACAAAACATGACAAAACAAATATAGCCGCTATAACCACAAGAGTTCTCTTTTTCCTTCTTAAAACAAAATGTAATAATTTTCTATAAGCCGAGTCAATTTTATCAAGCCCTGCTCCCCACTTATCAAGAAGTTTGCCTATAATTCCGCCTTTAGACATATTGTCTTTGTTTTTTTCCTCATGCACAAGCATTACAGAACATGCCATAGGAACAAATGAGAGTGAAACAATCATAGACGCGCCAAGAGAAAAACATACTGTAAGCGAAAGGTCTTTAAACATCTGTCCTATTGTGCCGCTTACAAACATAAGCGGAATAAAAACAGCCACAGTTGTAAGCGTTGATGCCATAACTGAAAGCCCTACCTCACTCGCTCCCTTTTCAGCCGCCTCTTTAGCAGAATATCCTCTCGAGTGGTACTTGTATATATTTTCAAGCACAACAACCGAGTTATCAACAAGCATTCCTATACCTATTGTTATACCGCCTAAAGATATTATATTAAGCGTCATGTCGCACACATACATAAGGGCAAATGTAGCCACTATTGAAGTTGGTATTGAAACAGCTATTATAGCTGACGTTCTTACACTTCTAAGGAATATAAAAAGTACAATTACCGCCATAAATGCCGCTTGAAACGCCGTTGATATAACGTTATTTACAGACATTTTTATATAGTCTGATGTATCCGAAAGCATTTCTATATTCAAATCCGGATATTGCGCTCTAAGTTTATCAAGTCTGTTATTTATTTTATCAGACACATCAACAACATTTGCATCTGATTGTTTGCTTATAGCTAATATAACACTTTTTTCACCATTAACTATAGCATAAGAGTTTTCATCCTCTGTAGTAAGTTCCACTTTTGCCACATCTTTTAATCTTATGCTGCTTCCGCCGGCACTTGTAAGCAATATATTTTTTATGTCGTCTATTGATTTAAACTCACCTACAGTTTTAGCTGTTATTTTTGTAGGACCACTATTTATTGTACCAACTGGTATATTTACATTTTCTGATTTAAGCGCGTTTATTATTTGAGCCGCTGTAATTCCATAACCATTCATTTTGTTAGAGTCAAGAGTTATGTTTATAATATTGTTAAGACCGCCTACAACATTTACCGAGGCTACTCCCTCAAGTTTTTCAATATCGTTTTCTATATTCTCATCAACAAATGCCGTAAGTTCTGCCACACCCATTTTTGCCGAGCCAACTCCAACAACTATAGAGGACATATCGTTTATATCCAGTTTCATAACCATAGGCTCGTTAGCATCATCTGGAAGCATACCTTTTACAAGGTCTATTCTCTCTCTTATGTCTGTAGCCGCTGTATCTATATCTGTTCCGTCAACAAACTGTACCATAACCATTGAGGAGTTTGATGATGATGTTGACGATACTTTGTTGACATTACTTACAGTGCTTACATTTTCCTCTATTGGCTCTGTTATAAGTTTTTCTATTTCTTCCGGACCAGCGCCTATATATGTAGTGCTTACAATTACCATTGGAATATCAATAGATGGCATAAGGTCAAGTTTTAATGTTGACAGTGATATTATGCCAGCTAATATTACCATAAATGTAACCATAACAACTGTTACAGGACGCTTTATTGCTGTCTTAATCATTTTTTATTCCTCCTTTTCACCTGAAGGTGATGAAGAATTAGCGTCTTCTCCGTCATTTAATATGTCATTAACGCTGTTATCGTTAGATAACGCCACTAAATCGCCGTCCTCAATATATGTTTGACCTTTAATAATAACATCTGTATTTTCTAAAAGACCACTTGTTACCTCAATCTCATTTCCATTATTTATTCCTGTTTGAACAGGGGTTTTAACAGCTTTTCCTTCCTTAAATACAAACACATATTTTTCTCCGCCTTTAATTATAACCGCGTCAACAGGAAGAACTATTGTGTTGTCTTTTCTGTCTTTTACAAAATTAACTTCGCCAAACATACCACTTTTAAGCGTTTGGTCATCATTACCCATTTTTATTTCAACATCATATGTTCCGCCGCTGTTAGCCGCTGGGTTTATTATTGTAATCTCACCTATTTTAGGTATATTAGAGACTGTAGGTATATTAACCGATACACTGTCGCCAACAGATATTGAGTTTATTATATCCTCCGAAACACTAACACTCATTTTAACGTTAGATGTATCAACAATTCTAAAAGGCTCATTTGTGGCAAGCACAGTGCCAGCGTCAACATTGCATGCTGTTACAAAACCAGATATAGGACTTTTAATAACAGCGTCATTTATTGATTTTTGATAAGAGTTTATCTGTGCTACAACACTCTGTTTTTGTGCCTTAGCGGTCTCAAGATTAGCCTCTGCTCTTTTGGTGTTCTCCTCCGGCATTTTAAGAGTAAGTTCATAAGACTCTTTAGCCTGATTATAGCCTATTTGAGCATTTTTATAAGTGTCCGAAAATCTATCCATTTCGGTTTGGCTTATAATACCGTTTTCAAAAAGTGTTTTGTTGTTTTCATAACTTGTTTTAGCACTGTTAAGGTTAATTTCAGCATTATCAAGAGCTGATTTAGCTGCTTCAATTTGAGACGCCATAGCCGCGCCATTAGCAAGCTCTAAATTAGTCTGTGCCGAGTTTATGCCAGCCTCTGCCGATGCCAAAGATGCCTCAGCTACTTTTTTACTCATCTCAATATCAGATGTATCCATTGTATAAAGCACATCGCCCGCGTTTACATAATCACCAATATCAAAATTAACTGTGGCTACTTTGCCTTGTATAGTGCCAGATACAACAACCTCGTTAATTGGTTGTATTCTTCCGTTATAAAGATACTCATTTTTAATTGTTTCTGAAGAAGTGTTCATAA
>CATJUP010000081.1 GCA_949743655.1 uncultured Eubacteriales bacterium | reverse complement strand
GCCCAAAGAGTAAAAATTGAGGAGAAGTTAAATATATTTAAAAAGACAGGCTACAAAAAAACAGGAGAGGCTTTTTATGACGAGGGTATAGAGTTTTTGCCAGAAAGACCAATGGTTGTACTTACACCAGAATTGCATTACTTTAGAAATAAATTAAATATAGAGTATGAATGGAATGATTTTGAGGAATTAAATAGGAGACTTCCAGAAGAATACAGGTGGGAAAAAATGAGTGCGATTGAGAGCAGTATGCACCAAAATACAGCCCCAGAAGGAAAACCTAACAGAAAATATGTATCATTTGACGGATACTTTGAGGCTGTGTATTCATATGACGATGTATTATTGAATGAAGAAACAGCGCCAGTAGATATGGGGACATACAATTACAGACCATCAACAACATGGAAAAGAAATTATAGTAAAAATGTACTGGCAAAAAGAGACACATTTGACATGGATTTTGAAAAAGATGTGGCAAGAGATGAGGCAAACTCTAAAATCGCTCATACTTTTAGTGATGTAGGTTCTTATTGGGTGTTGGCAAATACAGGAGAGGAAGACGAATTTAAAGAAAGAGATGAAGCCATAAAAAAATCCATTAATGAGTTTTTTGAGGAACATTTAAGTGGGTCTAAAGAAAGATATAAAGAAAATAATAAATATAGACATTAAAAAGGGTGATTTTATGAAAATACTGTATAAAATATCTTATGTTTTAGAGGTATATTTAATTATTATAGCGGCTATTTCATATTTAAGTATACATGAATTTGGTTTATTAATTGGTTCAAGAATAACATTTCTTATTTTTTTAGGACCGTTAATGTTCATTTTATTTCCGGCTATGGTAGTTGGTCACATACTTATATTAGGAGAAAGATTTGATTTAATTTTTGATAAGAAAGACACATCTAAATTTAAATTTTATATGTTAGACATATTTTGTGTATTGGGAAGCATTTCGATAGTACATTTTTTATTTTGGTTTAATTTTTTGATGAGTCAATGATATATTTATGGCGTCATTTGAAATAATCGAATGACGCCAATGTTATATACATAATGAAAAACATATACGATTGGTATTTGTTGGACAGTACATCCCAAAGAGCAATGCTTGAACAAAAATTAGATATATTTCACTTAAATCTTATATTGATATAAAAGTAATAATATAATTTTTAGACTTTTAATTCTTTTATATATAAAGACCATATATTTTGTGGTCTTTATTTTTTGAAAAAAATTTACATATTAAAAAAAATTTAATAAATTAAGTATTGTAAAATAATGTGTATTATGCTATATTAAGTGTGTTAGTTTAAATAGTACACTTATAACACATTGAGGAGGACATATAAAAATGACAAAAATAAATTACAAAAAATTTATATCTGTTTATAAAAATATAATTAAACCAAAAAAACAGGCTAATTTGTCAAGGGGGGGGGTATTTTAATTGGCTCTTTATATTGACCCTAAAACGATACAAAATGTTTAAAAGGAGGGCAAGTAATGATAGTTATAGATTACAAGGACTCAAGACCGATATATGAACAAGTAGCAGAAAAATTTCAAACACTTGTTATAAAAGGCGTGCTTGAGCCAGACAGTCAAATGCCTTCTGTAAGAGGGCTTGCTATGGAGCTTTCTATTAACCCAAACACAATACAAAAGGCTTATACAGAGCTTGAAAGACGTGGTTTTATATACACAGTAAAAGGACGGGGGAATTTTGTATCGTCAAACAAAGATTACCTTAAATATAAAATTATAGACATAAAACAAAAAATTGACAAAATTTGCAATGAAGCCGAAAGTGTAGGAATAGAGCGAAATAAAGTCGCCGCCTATATATTGGGGGAGGAATTAAGCGTATGATTGAACTTAATGCTTTAAATAAAAGTTTTGACGGTATAAAAGCAGTTGATAACATAAGCGTAAATATAAAAGAGGGTAATGTTTTTGGTCTGATAGGCACTAACGGCGCTGGAAAAAGTACAGTTATGCGTATTATGACTGGAATTTTAAAGCCAGACAGCGGCGAGGCTGTTATTGACGGTGAAAAAGTTTATAACAATATAAAAGCTAAATCTAAATTCTTTTTTATAGCTGACGACCATTATTTTTTTGCCACAGCTAACGCCACCGACATGGAAAAATATTACAGTGCTTTATATCCTCAGTTTGATAAGGGAATGTTTTTTGACTATCTTTCAAAATTTGGTCTGGAGCCTTTGAGAAAAATTAACACATTTTCAAAAGGAATGAAAAGACAGCTTATATTGCTTTTAGGTATATGCGCCAACACAAAATATCTTATATGCGATGAGACATTTGACGGGCTTGACCCTGTTATGAGGCAAAGCATAAAGAGCATATTCTCAAGTGAAATTGAAAAAAGACAGCTTACACCTATTATAGCGTCTCACAATTTAAGAGAGCTTGAGGACATATGCGACCATGTGGGTCTTTTGCACAAAGGCGGAGTGCTGTTGTCAAAAGATTTAGAGGACATGAAATGCTCAATACAAAAAATACAATGTGTTTTTGCCTCGGACAAAGAGCGTGAGAAAGCGGAGAAAAATATAAATATAATAAGTGATGACGTCAGAGGTTCTTTGCACACATATACTGTTAGAGAAACAGAGGAAAGTATTTTTAGGGCTTTTAATGGCGTTGAGACTATATTTTTTGAAATTCTTCCACTGTCGTTAGAAGAAATATTTATAAGCGAAACGGAGGTAGCCGGATATGACATCAAAAAGCTCATTTTGGGTTAATTTAAAATTAAACGCTAAAAGACGCACATGGAATTTGGCTGTCTTTGCCATTGGATTTTTCTTTATGTTACCTGTTACTTTAATGGTAGGTCTTAGCTCGGTAAAGTCAAGATACATACCAGAAGACGAGTATTTTGTAGAAGCTATTGAAAATGCTTTTAGAGGTGTTATGGTATTAAACCCATTTACTGTATTTATTATTACAATATTTGCTATGATTGCTGCTATACATGGGTTTTCATATCTTTACAGCAAAAAGAAAGTGGATATGTATTTAAGTGTTCCAGTTAAAATAGAAGCAAGATTTTTAGCTATATTTGTAAACAGCATAATTATGTTTGTTGTTCCGTATTTAATATTTTTATTAATATCTGTTGTTATAGCGGGAACTTATGGATTTACTAATACGTATATTATTAAACTGGCTTTTATAACATTTGGAATGAACACAATTTATTATATAGCTGTATACGCGGTTACAACAATAGCCGTTATGCTTACCGGCACACTACCTGTTACGGTTTTGGGTGCTTGTACCCTTTTAGCTTATGAGAACGCCGTTAAGTTTATTGTTATGATTATGTGCGGCTCATATTTTAGCACATATAACTCTCTTACGAATAAGATATTTTTAAATACATGGCTTTCACCTATAGGCATATTCGCTAAATATTATACTGAAGTAAGTGAGGCTGTATATTATGAGCAATCTATAATGCCAGCAGTATTTAAAACAGGAATTCACATAATTATATTATGTATTGTGTTTATGGCTGTGGCATTTTGGCTTTATAAAATAAGACCATCAGAGTCAAGCCAAAAATCAATGGCTTTTAAGAAAACAAAAACAACTATTAAAAGACTTATTATGATACCTTCAGTTATAATTTTGGGAGTAGCTTTTGACGAGGCTGTAGGTCGCTCTATACCAATGGCTGTATTTGGAATTATTATAGGAATACTTTTGACCCACGCTGTTATACAGGCTATATATGAACTTGATTTAAGGGCTGTTTTAAAAGATAAGCGCTCTATTATATATGTTGGTGTTATAACTGCTGCTGTGTTTAGCATATTTAGATTTGATATTTTGGGCTATGATAAATATATTCCAAACCAAAGTAAATTATCTGGCGGAGCTGTAAGTTTTAATATGCCGTTTATACAAAATGGGGATTATTACAGCGACAATTTTAGATATTTAAGTTTTAACGAGTATTCTTTAAATAATGTAGAAATTGATGACACATCGCTTATGTACGATTTGGCTGTAGCGGCGGCAGACTGTCAGACAGAAATGGAAAAAATGGAAGACACTAACAATTATTATGAATATCAAGAGGAATATAGATTTATTTCAGGCGTTATTAAATACACAATGGCTAACGGAAAGAATGTTTATAGAGATATACGTATTAACGCCGAACGAAATGCCGAGCTTTTAGACCGTGTTTTTAATAACGAGGGATTTAAACAAAACTACACAATGCTTTACAATGATGTTTTAAATGACTATGACAATATTATTGTATTGTTTTCAAATCATATAAACGATTGTTATGTTGAAAACGTTAAAGACTTTATAGAGGCTTACAAAAAAGATTTTGGCGAAATAAATTACAGCAAATTTAAAGACATTAATCCAGCGGGATATTTAAGATTTACGGTAGATGTATATAGTGGAGAACTTGGCAGAAAGAGAACATTGAGTTTTGATTTTCCTATGTTTAATGAGTTTAAAAACGCTAACGCTGTATTAAAAGCTGAAGGAATAGAAATAAACCACAAATTGTCGCCTGATGATGTTGATGTTATAAAAGTGTATCCTTACGAACGTGATGAAGAGAATAATACCATTGAAATAACTGATAAAAATGAGCTCAAACAGATACTTGACAACGCTGTTTTAAGAGAATCGGACAGATTTGGACTGATTTATAGGTCAAGCAGCGGATATGATATATGTGTTCAGCTTAATTCTGGAGAAGAAGAATGGTACAACTTTATTGAAGGCGCTGTTCCAGATTTTATAAAATGACATACTAAAAAAGTTGATGATAGGAGGTTAAAAAAGTGTATATTACAATAGAGGAAAACAACATTGAGAGGTTAGAAAGGTTAAAAATTATTTTGGCGGAAAACGGTTTTGAGGCGGTTGAAACAAATGACAGAAAAAATTATGATTGTATATACCGTTTTGATGGCCTTGAGATTGACGATGACAAGAGGAAAGTAAGTGTTGATGGAAAAAATATATCTCTCACGCCTACAGAGTACAACATATTAAAAATACTTATGAAACAAAAAGGGCGTGTACTATCGGCGGGGGAGGAAAACAAAACTATATGGAATGTAAAAACTATAGGCGTTGAAGAAAATGTTATAGCTGTGCATATAAGACGCATAAGAATGAAAATAGAGCATGACCCTAAAAGACCACATTTTGTAAAAGCAGTATGGGGCGTAGGATATAGATTGGGATGATAAAGTATGAAAAAGAATGACAAAGGGCTTATTATGGTATTTGCTGGTGCTGACATATGGCTGTGGGCTTTTACATATGCTGTACTTAACAGTAGTTTTTTAAATATCAATGTATCAAGTGAGTTTTTTAGTAGCTTTTTTGGAATATGGACAATATCAGCTCTTTTATGCGCTGTTATATGTGCCGTTGTAGGGATTTTTCTTATTAAAACAGGGAGTGAGAATACTTAAATTAAAAACTATACCACGCTTATTAGGCGTGGTATAGTTCTATATTGAGGGTATGTTGTGGGTTTCAACCACTCACACTCGCTTTTTTGAAAAAAAGCGAGGCAAAAAACTTTACAGGAAAAACAATAATTATGTAAACATGAACTAAGATAGTTATGCTAATAACTTTTGCACGCATTAGGTAGAGTTAAAATTCTTTCGTTTCCTTTCAAGAAAGACATGTATTTGTTGTATAAGCCTGTACTGGGAAGTATTTGGTATTACTTGTGTGTACTAATTAATGTTAAAGTTCTTTCGCTTCCTTTCTTTCAAGAAAGGAAGAAAAATGCGGATAACAGGAGTCGAACCTGCACCCTCTCGGACTGGATTCTAAGTCCAGCGCGTCTGCCAGTTCCGCCATATCCGCATAAACACAAACTACATTATAACATAAAGTAGTATAATTGCAAATAAAGTTTTTAAAAAGTATTTAATTTTTTAATAATTTTAAATATACCTTTAATAAAACCGCGCTTACGCGCGGCTTTGAAAATTTTAGTAACAAATAGTATTAGTGTGTTTTGTTGTATTCCTCAAGGTCAACAACAGCCTGATACATAAGCTCTTTTGTAATTTTGTAAGGAGAGCATTCAATATCGTATTTTGTAACAGCGCTGTCAAGTGCTGGTCCCATTTCCTCAAGTTTAACTTCCATGTCGGCAAGTTTTGTAGGAAGGTTAATTGACTTCATAAATTTATAAATTCTGTCAAGAAGCTCCATTTGTTTATCCATCATAAGCATGCAAAGTACGCCGTATGATACAACCTCGCCATGGAGATGTCTTTCTTCAATTTGTGGAAGCACAGTCATTCCATAGAATACAGCATGCGCCATATTTGAGTTGTATTTGTAAGAGTCTATAAGGTAAGAAACCATACCGCTTGTTATAACTACAGCCAAAACAACTTGCTCAAGAGCGAATGATGATTTTCCAGATTTAACATCATCCATAGCTTCTTTTCCATATTGAAGAAGAGGTTCGCCTGTCATTTTACTCATGCAAAGAGGAAGAGCGTCTTTATGTGCCATTTCACTTTCATGTCCTCTTGATGAGAAAGGTACCTCTGTAAATTTAGCAAGTGTGTCGCCTATACCAGCCCAAAGGTAAAGAGGAGGAGCCTGAGCTATTATGTCAAGGTTAATAAAATTATGTATAGCTGGACGAGGAGCTATGAAAACATCTTTTTGTACACCATTTGGATAATACATAACGCCTATAGCTGTTGTTGACGCGCATGTAGCCGCTATTGTAGGGAAAGTAAAGAAAGGTTTTTCTGTCTGTGACGCAACGCATTTAGCGCAGTCAATCGCCTTTCCGCCGCCAACAGCAAAAATCATATCAGCGTTTTTAACGCTGTCAAGAGCTTTAAGTCTGTCTACATTCTCGTAAGAAGCCACTCCGCCAAACCACTCAAAGCTAAGTATCTCAAGGTTAGAGCCGTCAATAGCTTTTGTTATGTAAGGTTTAGCTGCAGCAAGAGCTTTCTCTCCACCTATAACAACAATTTTGGAGCCATATCTTGAACAGATTGGTATAAGCTGCTCATATGTTTCTTGTCCATAACCGATAGTATAACCGGCAAAAGTAACTGTTTGTGCGCTCATTTATAACACTCCCTTTAAAATATTGATAATTAATTAACTATACATAAATATTATAATGCAGTGTGCATTATTTTTCAACTAAATTTGTAATGTATGTTTTTTAAGACAATTATAATACTTTATATTTGTTGTATGTTTTAGTTATACACGGGCATTCGATACCGGTTTTAACAGCCATTTTATATGCTTTTCCTATAATTGAGTTAAACTCAGTATCGGTTTTTCCCGCTCTAATGTCGCGGTAAAGAGATGTTATAGCATCGTAATGCAGTTTACTGAATATGCCGTTATATTTTTCTACTATATCGTCAGCTACATTTACGCCGTTAGCTTTAGCCAAATTATAAAGTTCAGTATACACATCATTTACAAATTTTAATTTTTCAGGAGACTTTCTTATTTCGCCAGCAGAACACTCAAAATAAGAGAATATACAGCTATTTCCGCACATAACTATATATTTTTCCCATATAGGCACTAATATGTCTGTTGAGTACACTGTTTTTATACCAGCTTCATTAAGCATTTGAGAAAGTATTTGAGCTTTTTGGTTTACTCGTCCATCCATAAATCCCATTTTTATATGACAAGGCTCGCCTAAGTGAGTTATAACACCCGGAGAGGCTATATTTGCAAAAGCATGAATACACCCGTCAGCTATTTGGCATTTGTTTCCTATTATTTTTACAATATCTTCTGATACGCTTACACCATTTAAGAGAGGAAGTATTATAGTATCGCTGTTAATTATAGGCTCGCACTGACGACAAGCGCTTTCAAGAGAATAGCTTTTTGTGGCTATTATAATAGCATCAACTACACCTATATCGTTTACATTATCTGTGGTTAAAGCGGGTTTTACATTAAATTCACCCAATTTATCGCTTTTAAGTGTAAGTCCATTTTTGTTTATGGCGTTTAAGTTTTCACCTCGAGCTATAAAATATATATCGTCAAACTTTTTAGCAAGACAAGCGCCTACAAGCCCGCCTATACCGCCCATACCTAAAATTGCTATTTTCATAATACCACCAACCTTTGTTTAGTTTTTATTTAATAATATATCAAAAATTTGTAAAAGTCTATTGCGTTTTTAAAAAGTTTGTGCTAAAATACGTCTTTGTAGTATTCCTTGTTCTTAACATTGTTAAGGACCATAAGTCCAAAAGGAGGTGTATTTTAATGAATAAATATGAATTGGCTGTTATATTAAGACCAGACCTTGATGACGAGGCTAAAAGCGCTGAAGTTCAAAAAGTTCAAGACCTTATTACAAGATTTAACGGTACAGTTGACAAAATTGACGACTGGGGCAAAAAAAGACTTGCTTACCCTATACAAAAATTAAACGAGGGCTTTTATCTCTTTGTTGATTTTTCAGCTGAAGGAACAGTTCCAGCGGAGATTGAGAGCCGTGTACGTATTATGGAAAACGTTATTCGTTATCTTATAGTTCGTAAAGAAGCCTAATGATTTTTGAGGGGGATTTTTATGAACAAAGTAATTTTAATGGGAAGGCTTGCAAAAGACCCCGAGGTAAGATACTCACAAGGGGCTGCGCCAGTAGCCGTGGCAAGATATACTCTTGCTGTAAACCGCAGATTTAAAAGAGAGGGCGAACCAGACGCCGATTTTATTCAATGTGTGGCTTTTGGCAAAAGCGGTGAGTTTGTTGAAAAGTTTTTTAGAAAAGGACAAATGGTAAGTGTAGTCGGAAGAATTCAAGTGCGTTCATGGGACGATAAAGACGGCACTAAACGTTGGAGCACTGATGTAATAGCCGAGGAACATTATTTTGCTGAGAGCAAGTCCTCTTTTGAGGGCAGAATGTCATCGCCTCAGCAGTTTAACGCGCCGATAGCCGAAACAGCGCCAAAACAGTCAGCGCCAGTTTCTGAAAATGAACAGCCATCGAATAATGGATTTTATCCTATAAACGAAGGTATTGAAGACGATGATTTACCCTTTTAATTAATAAAAATTAATAAAAGGAGGAATTAAAATGATACAGAAAAAACGTGGTCGCAGAAAAAAACGCGTGTGTCAGTCTTGCGTTGATAAAGTGACTTCTATTGATTATAAAGATGTAGCAAAATTAAAAAGATATATTTCTGAAAGAGGTAAAATACTTCCAAGAAGAATTACAGGTAACTGTGCTAAACATCAAAGAGCTTTAACAACAGCTATTAAAAGAGCGAGACATATAGCTTTAATGCCTTACTCTCAAGATTAATATTTTTATTAAACATTTTTTGGAACTTTTGCCATTGCCACTGTTCCAAAATAAATACCGCGCTTTTGCGCGGTATTTGTGTTTTTAACTAAATTTTTATTATATTAATATAATTTTCATTCCTCAATATTTACAGTTCCATTTTTATCCACAAATAATTCTTTTGGTTTTTCCAAAGAGGCAAACTGCATAGGCGTTACCGAACGCGCATACGCGCCAGCGTTATTGATTATTATAATATCGCCAATGTCTAAACGCGGAATATCAATATCTGTAGCTATAACGTCTATAGCTGTACAAAGATTACCAACAAGAGAAACTTTTTCTAAATTGTTTTTTGGTTTTAAAGTTTCAAACTCAAAAGCGTTTTTATTAGTAAAAAATGGTTCATAAGAAGAAGGCTCGCTTTGCTGTGAGTAGTTTTCAACTAATTTTATTATAGAAGGTCTTACAAAACCATTAAGTGTGTTTTTTAATATAATATATGTTTTTCCATAAGATTGTTTTCGATCTAAAACTTTAGTGACATATAAACCGCTTTTACCTACGGCATATCTTCCGGTTTCTATAATAACTTTTGTGTTAGGGTATTTATTTTTAAATTTATAAAGCATATCCAGTGCGGCAGCGCCAAGTTCTTTTACATTTAGTGGTGTTTCGTTTGGAGAATACTGTATTCCAATGCCAGAACCAAGATTTATATAATCCAAATTGATACCTGTAATAGACTGTATTTTTTCGGCTAAAGTGAACATATTTTTATAATAATTCTTTAATACATTTATATCCAGTTCTTGACTTTTTAAATGAACATGTATACCATTTATACGTATATTTGTGCAATTATTGTTTTTTATAAAATCAATGGCATCCTGTTCGTCAATTCCAAATTTAGATGGTATGCCGTGGTTACCATAAAAAGAAAAATTTGGGTTAATGCGTATTCCTATATCAACTATTTGCGCTGTTTGATTTTTAGCAATTTGATTAATAAGTTCTATTTCGTTTAAACTGTCAGCTATTAAAATAGCTTTAGATAAAGAATTTTCTATGTCTTTTGCTGTTTTTCCAGGAGCAGAAAAATAGATTTTATCTTTTGTAAGACCAGCGTTATGCGCTTTTATTACTTCTTCCAAACTTGCCGCGTCAGCGCCAAAGCCTTGAGAGAATATACTTTTAATTACATAACTGTTTGGATTGCATTTAACCGAATACAAAAAATCAATTCCCTTAAAATTTTCTTTTAAATTTTTTATTTGCTCAAGTATTATACTCTCGTCATATATGTAGAAACTGTCATAATTTTTAGACTCTTTTTTTATTATTTCATGTATTGCCAATATACTCACCCCTAAAATTTTAGTTTATTTTTTATTATAATATAGTAACGAATACATAACAAGAGATTTAAAAAATTATGTTTTTAATCAAATTTGATATTAATTAAAGTAGTAACTCAAAAAATGTCTCTAAATGTGCCTAAATATTATATTGTGTTATATTAACTGTGATGTAATCATTAAAGATAGGTAATGTTAATTACTTTGCCAATGTTATTGATACATTTTATAAAAACGTGATAAAATATATTTAAATTTATTAATTTATTTATAAAAGTATTTATTTTTAGTAAGTTTAAGTAATATTAGGAGGATTTATGGAAAAATTTGATTTTTTAGACAAATTCCATTTTATAGGCAGCTCTTTGTTTAATAATGACGGATATAAATTTTATAATGAGTATATATCGGCTGGAAGTAATGTTTTGTGTGTTTATCCTCAATTACTTATAAATGATGTTTTTAAAAATAGAGAAAAAACTGTTGATATTGTTGTAAACGCGTTAATAAATTTAAATAATATTGTTATTAATTCAAGAGCTGATGTGGATTTAGCCCTAATTTTAAATCCTCCTCATTATGAAATATCTCATAATTTTGACGATATTTATGATATTTATGCTGATGTAGCTGTAGCGGCAGAAAATAATGGAGTTGATTTAATAATTCTAAATAATTTTTGTAATATTTTTGATGTTAAGGCAGCTTTAATAGCTATAAAAGAAAACGCTTCTCTTCCTGTTGCAGTAATACTTCCAAAAGACAAAGATTTAAAAAACTTGTCAGAGGCAATGGCTGTATGTGTGTCTTCAGCGGGAGCTAATTTGATAGGTGTTTGCTCTTCGGGGGATATTTTGGATTTAAAAAATATATTAATTAATATTAGAAAATTTACATCAATACCATTAATTTTATATATTGACTTTTGTAGTTTAAATGATTTGGATTTTTTAGATATTAAAAGTGAGTATTTTAAGCAAATTGAAGAAATAATAAACGAGTATGGTATTGTTGGAATAGGTGAGTGTGGCAGTACAAATGCGAATTATATTAAATATATGAGTGAAAATATAAGCGTTGATATTAGCGGCAATTATCCTGGAGGTGAGTTTAGCTGCATAACAACATCTGACTCAGCTTTTTTGATGAATGAGTTTAATATTGTAGGTATTCCTTCAAATATAAATAATAATATTGACCCTTCGGAATTAGCTGTTTTGGAGGCTAAAAGACTTTTAAAAGAGGGCGCTAATATATTTTGTATTTCAACTAAAGTATTGGGTATTAATAGCGAATATGAAATGACAAATGTTATTCATGTTTTTCAAAAAAATGTAAATATGCCTGTTATAATTGACACAGATGATATTTTATTAGCCGAGGCGGCGTTGTGGGCATATGAGGGAAAACCAGGAATTTATATTAATTGTAAAGATATATCTCAAGGCGCTGATTTTATAGAATTAGTGCATCGTTTTGGAGCAGCTTTGTTTGTATCATCTGAAGAAGATGATAATCCTAATGAATGTTTAAAAGTGAAATTTAAAAAGAAATATTATACATCGGGAATGATTATTGACATTTTAAGACTTAAAAAACGCTGGTGGTACAGAGATATATTAATAGGTACATCTATAAACAGTAAAAACAGTATAGACGAATTAAAATATATATTGGCTATACTAAAAAGAGTAAATCTCAACCTTAATTGTACAAGTTTTTGTAACTGTAAAAATGTGTTTGGAAACTCGGAATATATGAATGATATATGTATTAGTTTTGTTACACAGGCTCTTGATAGAGGGTGTAAAACATTTTTTGCCGAAAGTGGATTGGACTGTATAAAAAAAGCCATAAATTTATATAATGAAATATACAAAAATTAATTATTTATAAATAAATTATATATATTATATTAACAAGTAAGTGTCGTTTTTTGGGTGGTTACTTTTAAGTAATCACCTTATAAAATTGTGCTTACTTGTTTTTATTTTATCAATAAATTAAAATTGTTTATGTAAAGAACAATTTTTTAGTAGTTTTATACAACGCTAAATTTTACATAAAAGCGTGTATTATATAAAAACTATTAATACATTTTAGGGAGGAATGATTATGAAAAAGAAATTTTTTGCACTGGCGTTAACTTTTGTAATGATTTTATCGTTATCAGCGTGTGGCGGAGGAAGCGGTTCGGCGGCAGAAAATAAGTCTGACACAGAAAACAACGTTTCAACACAGTCTGACGGTAAGCCAGTGACATTGCAGTTTGCAAGTATAGCTAGTCAAGGGGAATTGGCTTATACGGTTACTGAAGAAATAATTTCTGAAATTGAGGAGAAAAGTAACGGGAGTATTAAAATTGAGTATTTTCCAGATTCACAATTAGGTGACTGGGAAGAGGTATTAAACAATGTAATGCTTGGCACTGTAGATATTTGTTATGGTTCTGTAGCAGATAATATAGACCCTCGTGTGGCATGCGGTTATCTTATGGGATTAGCAAGTGATTATGATACCGTTGAAAAGTTATTTGCCCAAGGAAGTTGGCTTAGAAGTTTAATTTCTGATATATATGCCGAAAAAATGAATGTTAAATATCTTGCACCAGCTTTTTGTGGTTTTAACGGTATAGGCATGGTAAAAGAACTTAAAAATCCAGTAGACCCATCAAAAGATAAAGGCGCTAAAGTACGCTGTTCAACACAGACCACAATTTCTGTAGGTCTTTCAAATTTAGGTTATACAACTGTAGCTATGAACTATGGTGAGGTATTTACATCGCTTCAAAGTGGATTAATAGATGGCTGGCTTGGCGGCGGAGCTACTTTAAACTATACCAAAATGCGAGATGCTATAAATTATTATTACGATTTGCGTATTCAAGGTGAAATGAATATGTTTGCTATGAGTAAAAAAAGCTGGGACAAGCTCTCTGACGAACAAAAAGAAATAGTACAAACCGCTTTTAATAATGGTGAGTATCGTATGTACGAACTTGTGGAGCAGTATGAGAACGAGTCAATGGACAAACTTGAAGAAGATGGAATTAAAGTATTTAAATACACAAAAGAAGAATTAGCTGCTAACAATGAAGTAAGTCGTACAAAAACATGGAACGAGTTAGAAGACACATATGGTGAAGATTTTATGCAGCAATTACGCGCTGAAATTGAAAATATTGAGGGATAAAGCAGTTTAAACATTTTGAGCTGCGCTAAAAGCCAGCCCAAAATGTTTTTTAACCGATTAAGTAAGTCCACCTTCCACCTCTTAGGCAGTGGGGCTTACTTATTACTCAGTGGGAGCACGAGCTCCAACTGAGTACATAGGCGTTGTTAAACGTCTGAGGTTATGAGTATTTTTTATGAAGTAAAAAATACGAATAGTCTTTGACTATTTAACGAAAGGAGTGTTGAAATGTGACAAAAAAAGCCACACAATTTATTGATAATATTTTTAAATACTTTATAAAAGGTAG